>JAAZHW010000066.1 GCA_012510515.1 Parcubacteria group bacterium | reverse complement strand
ATCCCATCCACAGTAATGATTGCTGATTATTGCTAAAATTATTGCTAAAAATCGAAGGATCCTCTGCCAACTAATGAATTGATTATAATTCTATACACAGTAGTAATAGTCAATTTTTAAAATAAGACTAATAAATACTTATTTTAAAAATATGATTAAAAAATTCTTTCTTAATAAAAACGGCAGCGAAATCTAAAAGATTTCGCTGCCGCCACTCATACTTTTATTAATTTTTTATTATTCATTATTCTCAATTTCAATATTATCAATTAACCATTTTCCATTTATTTTTTTAATTGTAAATTTTGCAATTTGACTACTTGCTTCTCCTCCTTCAATCATTTCCACACTAGTAACTTCAATTATTCTTCCAAGAGCTATATATTGATCATCATTTGATAATAAAAATACTCCTATAAATTCAATTCTTTCCGGCCAAGGACTAGAAGTAACACGACCTAATGCTTTCGATGGATCTTCCAACCACAAATTTAATAAAGTTGGCGAAAGAAAATCACGATAATTTTCTTCAATGGCTTTCTTTACTTCTTCTTCAGGAGCGGTTAAATAAACGTTTTTTAATCGATTACCAAATTCTTTTATTGTAACTGATGCTTCCATTGATACTCTATTTATTTTTTCTAATTCTTTATCTAAATATATTGCTCTAATTTTAATACCCAAAAGCGTTAATTCGCTCATCAAAGTAACAATTAAAATTACAATTGCTATTATTTTATAAATTTTTTCTTTTTTTTCTTTATTATTCATAATTATATTTTTATTATAATAATAAATTAAAAAATTAAAATAGTTAATAATCAATATGAATCCGCTTCTTAATTTTTATACAATAATTATATCACAATAAATTATTCACCGCAAACAAGACAAGAAGAATCAATAAATTGTTGAGTGGTTAAATAATTAACTTTTTGTTTTTGAAACCAATCTAAAAGATTAATAAATTCATCCCACCAATCAGAATTATCAGTTAAAAAATATGGATGAAACTCAGTAATAAAAGGATCTTTTTCTTGTTGATGAATAGTAAAATATTCCTGAATAGTTTTTCGCCATTCCTTAGCTGTTTTTCCTGAAGAAGCGGTAGCTGTATCACATAAAACATAGCCACTATTTTTTACTCCTTCAATAGATACCACATAAAAACCATAATCATTAGAATAATAAGGGACAAAAGAAGCTTCCTTATGCCAATTAACTATAAAACTTCCATTCCAATTAAATCCTAAATCTTTAACAATTTCAATCGTGTCTTTGTTTTGACTAAATCTCTGCGATCTAAAACCAGCTATTTTATGACCTAAACAATTTTCAATATCATCCTTAGCATTTTTAATAATTTCTTCTTGCTTTTCTTTTGTTAAATTAGCCAATTGAATAAATTCTCCGTTTTCATCCAACGCATAGCCAAAAGCAGCAATTTCATAACCTTTTTGATCTAAATCTTTAATTAATTGACAATTATTTTTTGCTAATTCACCACCGACAAAAATAGTCGCTGGCTTAATATTATGTGCTTCCATTTCTGAAATAACTTTAATTAATGCTTCAGGGTTTTTATATTCGGTTACTTGTAAATTAACAGGAAGGGGTGTTTGATTTTTATTTAAATTAATACTAATTGCTATCCCCATTCCTATTACAATAATTAAAATGATAATAATTTTATAAGTTTTTTTCATATTAAAATTTATTTGATTATATTTTTATTATTAATTATTGATAAAATTTTAATTAATACATTTTATCTGTTTTAAAAATTTGAAGTAATTTATTTAAATCAATTGTAGCGCCACCAATTACTTGATCTGCTCCGCCATAATAAACAAATATTTTGCCATTGATTTCTACTGCTCCACAAGGAAAAACAACGTTATTAACTAGACCTTCTTTCTCGTAGGGCATTTCCGGTTCTAATAATGGCTTAGATGTCCGACTTAAAATTTTAATAGGATTTTTTAGGTCTAAAAGAACTGCTCCTACTCGATAAACATTATTTTCTGAAATGCCATGATAAAATAAAATCCAACCTTTTTTAGTTTTTATTGGTGGTGCCGCCGCTCCTAATTTTTTACTATCCCACCAACCGGGACGACAATAAATCCATCTATTTTCTTCTAGCCATTTTCCTTCTCCAAAATTTAAATTTTTAGAAAAAGAATAATCAATGTCATAACCAACACGATGCACAATAAGGTATTGTCCTTGAAATTTTTCCGGGAAAATTACCATATCTTTATCGTTCAAATCAGTTGGCGAAATCAAAATCGGTTTTGCCCAATCTTGCCATTGCTGATTTAAAAAACTTTTAACATTAATGGAAGTAAGAGCGATTCTCGGGATATGACCATCATAAGCTGTATAGCCCATATAAATTTTATTTCCTATTTTAGTCAATCTTGGATCTTCGCATCCACAAGAAACATTAGGATTATCTCTTTTTTCAAAACTTTCACGAGGAATATATACTGGTTGATCAGATCGCCAATCAATATGATATCCATTCGAACTTTGAGCATAGCCAAAAGTAGAAACATCATCTTCAGATATTGCTCGATAAATTAAATGAACTTTATTATTTAAATAAATAGCACCGGGATTTAAAACGGCTTTCTTTTCCCATGAATTTTCTTGACGAGAAAGAAGAATAGGATTATGAGAAAAACGTTCTAATTTTGGTTTTTTTTCATCATTTTTTAGTATTTCTTCTAAAAAAATGCGAAGATTAATCAACGCTAAACAACCAACCATATCAGCGCCGCCATAATAAAGATAAATCCAATCATTTTTTATAAAAGCGCCACTAGGAAAAACAACATTAGGCACTAAGCCAATTTTTTCATAGTATTCTTCTGCTGTTAAAATTGGATATTCAGTTCTAGCCAGAATTTTAAAAGGATTTTTTAAATCTAATAAAACTGCCTCAATACCAAACAATCGATTGGGAGAAAAATAATTATAAATATAACTATAGAAAATGAGCCAACCATATTTTGTTTTAAGAGGCGGAGTGCCTACTTCAATAAAATCGTTTTTATTTCTTTGAAGCGGTAAGGCATATTTTTCAAAGTTTGCATACCAATTATTCCAAAATTTTTCCGACCAAATATCGCTTTCTTTATTAAAAGAAACTAAACAAATTTTTGTTGGTGGTTTGTCGGTGTGAACACTCAAAATTGCCCAAATTTGACCATTAATTTTTTCTGGAAATAAAGCCATGGCTTTAGCATTAAAAGGCGTCACTAGGTGTTTTTCTTGAATATTTTTTAAATCTTTACTAATAGCTAAACCAACCTTAATACCACTTGCCTGAAACGGATATTTAGAAAGAGCGGTATAAAAAATAAAATATTTATCATTTAGTTTTGTTACTCGAGGATCCTCACAGCCAAATTGTTCCCAATTTTTTTCGGGTATAATAAATTTTTTTCTATTAAAAAAATT
>JAAZHW010000065.1 GCA_012510515.1 Parcubacteria group bacterium | reverse complement strand
TATTTCTTGTTTTAGAAATATACATGAGCGACGATTGGGCATCAATATAGTTAGATTTTTTAGATTATCACCATGTTTTTGGTAAATATATTCTGCTACTTCTTGCAAAAATGCTTTCATATTTTTTTGAGTTTTTAATTATAAAATTGTTGGGGATTATGTAAAAAATGAACAAAAAAATAATAATTTTAAGGCAAAGGTATAAAGATTTGGATAAATATACGATTTGAATTCCAAATTACTCATCATTTTCTCATTTGGTTGTTATTTTGATAATTCTTCTAATTTTTCTCTCATCGCTTTTTATATTGAGCACATAAATATCATATTTATTTTTATAGTTAAATTTTAAAATTTATACTATTAATACATAATTCGTTTAGATAAAATATTTGCTAAATTTTTGTAAATTGTTAAATCTTTTGTAAGAAAATATTCATATAATAATTTTAAAGTTTTATTTTCAGGGAATAAAGTTAAAAGGATTTCTTGAAAAATTATATCATCAGTAAATAATTTTCTAAATACAAGAGTATCTAAGTCCTTAATTTCTTCAAAAGTATGCTTGGCATCTAGATCAAAATTTATCTCGGGTAATTCTGGAATTTCTTTTTTCCATTTTTCAAGATATCTAATAATTTCGGACCAAATATTTTTATAATCAAGATAGTTAAATAAATCTTGTCCATAAAAAAGAAAAGTTTCTACATTATAATCTTTATTAATTTTTAAAAGTTCCTTTTCGTAGTAATTTTTATTTTTCTTTAATTCTGGATCTAAAAAATAGAAAATGCCAATTATATTTTCTCCATAAATTTTTAGTAATCTAGATAATTTTTTTTCAAAATTTTCAATTTGACCTCTTTTTTTAGTAGAATCATGGTCATCTCTTACTTTTTGTTCTATAAAATAAATCATTTTATTTTTTTTAAAACATTGATCTACATTTAAATAATCATCATCATATTTTAATGTTTTAGGTAAAATTTCATATCCAATAATTCTTAAATATTCTTCAATAATTATTTCAAAAGCATCTCCAAAACGAATTTCATGAGATTGAAGAAGATTTTGTAACAATTTTGCCTTAGGTTTAGTGGGTCTAAATAAACCAATATAGCGAGAAGGTGAGTTCGCTATTTTAGTCAATAAATCAGCTTTAGATTTTTCAAATATTGTTTCGTTTAATATTTGTTTAAATTTATTATAATTCATCATTGTCATACAAAAAATTATTTTTTATATCATGAATAGCATCTGTTTCAAAAGGAATTTCGACACAATAATTAGATTGTTTTTTATAAAATTTTTGTTCATAATCATATCTCAGATCATCAATGCTAATTAACTTATCATTTCTTTTTATATACCAAAAAGACCATCCATTTGAGCTATCCTTATTTAAAATTAGTGCACTTATTTTATGAATAGACCCAACATTCCCATTATAATTTATTGATGAATCTGCCTGAACTTTTGCAGAGTATTTCATATTTTTTGAATATAAATCTTCACCAATTTTTATATATCCTTTTTCTATTAATGAGCCAAAAGAAACTTTAGGTTTTCGTTTCTCAATATTATAATTTAAAAATTCGTTACTTATTGGTACAATTGTTTTTAGTCTTTTATTCGCAATATCAACATAAAATGGTTCTTTTTCAAAAGCTATAAAATTTCTACCTAATCTTTTAGCAACGGCCGCAGTAGTACCAGACCCAGAAAATGGATCTAAAATTATATCACCAGGATTAGATGTGGAAATGATAATTCTGTAAAGTAATTCTTCGGGCTTTTGTGTAGAATGTGCTTTTTGCCCATTTACTTTTATTCTTTCATTACCCTGACAAATGGGAATAATCCAATCGCTTCTCATTTGTTTATCATCATTCATTGCTTTCATTGAGTGATAATGAAAAGTATAATTAGACATTTTAGATTTTGTCGCCCATATTAATGTTTCGTGTGCATTATTAAATCTAGTACCTTTAAAATTAGGCATCGGATTAGGC
>JAAZHW010000064.1 GCA_012510515.1 Parcubacteria group bacterium | reverse complement strand
GCCTTGAGTTTTTCTTCTACAACATGTTCGTCTTCTGTTACTTTAATTATTCTAAATTCATCATTATCAATTTCTTTATTACCCAAAATTTTTTTATTCATAATTTTATTTTTCCAATCTAATAATAATTATTAGATTTCATTTTTTATTTTGCCAATCCATTTTAAATCTTTGGTTAAAATTGATTGTTTTAATAAAAAATAAATATTTAAGAAAGAAGTTTATTTTCTAACGCTTCTTCAAACGCTTTCTTTAATGTTTCGTTATAAAAAGGCAAACCTATAAGTTTAAATTGCTTATTTTCAAATTTTAAATCAATATCTGATTTCTCTTCTATTTCATCTAAAAATTTTCCTTTCCAGGGTTCAGCTTTAATATAAATTTCTCCTTTTGGTTCAATAAATACTTGATAAATATTAATTTTATGGTTTTTTTCTTTCAGTAACATCACGAAATCCGGTTCAAACGCTCTACCCTCATCAAAATCAAAAAGTTGAAAAAATTTTTCATTTCGCAATAAGGCAATATCCGAATATTTCTGCTTGAGCTTTTCTATAAATCCACTAATAAAATTGATAAAACCTTTTTCTTCACTTGTTCCATAATAAAAACTTTTCTTGCCATTTTCATCTACATATTCTTGGCCAAACCAATCATTATTTTCGCCCATATCAATATTTGATAGTTCTTTTTTCTCAACGTCATCTTTGTCTATTTTTATCTTTTTATCTTTAAAAATTTCCCACAATGCTTTTGCTTTAAATAATGTTGTCCCCTGAAACTCTGAAGTATTTATTTTTACTTGCTCTGCTATTTCTTTAATTATTGGTACAATAATTTCTAATTTTTCAGATGGAGTTAATGCTTTTATTTTGTTTTCCGGTCCTGTTACTTCTATTTCAATATTAGCCAAATAAGCAGAGGATGAAATAAACTCTTTTACAGATTTTATGTTGGGAAAATATTTCTTTAACGTGTTAAATTTATAAAATTCAAACTTATCTAACGCGCCTCTAATTATATTCTCTCCAAAATCAGACATTTTGTATTTCGCTCTTTTTTGAACAACGTTTTTCGATTCCTTTAATTCCTGAAATTCATCTAAAATAATTTCTTCTTTAATTTCGCCTGTTTTAAATTTATAAGTATATTGTTCTTTAATTTTTGCATCATTTAAACTTTTTATGTCTGTTCGTGAATTTATAATCCTCTCATTTATAAAAATATAATCATTTTTCCATTTTTCTTTTACGGATTTTTTAATAAATAAATCTCTCTGGACATATCTTTCTGGCATAATACCCATTTCTGTAAGAGTAGATTTTATTTCTTCAATATATTTAGGCTCTTTGAAACAATGATAATAAAGTGTTTCTATAATTCGCAACTCATTTTCAACATCTTCATCAAATTTTCTCTTATATTTATCTTGTGTTTTATCTAATTGAAATGGAAAATATCGAGCGCCTCTACCAATAAGCTGAGCTTCACCTATTGTCGTGTTACCGGGCTTGTATTGACCATGAACCCATTTTCCGTCACGCGTCTCATACAACCTTACAATGTCAAATAAATTTAACACATCCCAACCTTCATTAAGCATATTTACTGCAAAAATTGCCCTTATTTCATTGTTTTTACTTTCTAAAGAATTAAGTTTTAATTGTTTTTCTTCATCAATATTTTCAGAATCCAAAAGCATAACTTTTGCTTCAGCAAAATCCTCTTGTAATTCTCTGATTAAATTATCAAAACTTATATTCTCTTTCTGAAAATAATTAAACGCCTTTTCTAAATCTGTTCCTTTTGTCCGTAAACCTATTTCCTGAATATCGTGAGTAGTTAAATTTTTTATTTTTGCCAAAAAATTATCGTAATTTTCTTTCGATTCTTTTATGCTTTTTGATTTGAAAAGAATAACTGGTTTTAATTGTATTTTATGCTTCTCAGCAATTTTTCTGCGATATTGACTTAATATAACCGCTTGTAAGGCCCTATCAACTGGATCTAAATCCGCTTGCAAAACTTCTATCTCCTTTGAAAATTTATCTAACCTAAATTGTTTTAAATCATATTTAAAAATAATTTTATCTTCGTATTTTTGTCTAATATTTTGATCATTCAAATCAATTGTTGCCGTAAACTCCAATAAAATATTTTTAATGTTACTTTTAAAGATTTTCCCAACAGTAAACTCCCAACTTCTTTCCAATTCAATTTCTTCTCTGTTTTTCTTTGTTATCGTTTGTAAATGATGCGCTTCATCAGAAATTAAAACAACTTCTTTATCAATAAAATCTTCATAAGTTAAAGCATTCTCTTTGGGAAAATTTAAACGAATATGTAAACCTTGAATAGTAGTAAAAAGAATATTTATATCTTCCGGATTTGCTGTTTCAAAATTTTGAACTTCTTTAATAAAAACCTCTTTCCCATTAAATTTAATTTTAGGAGCAAAAAGATATTTTTCAGATAAAGAATTTAGAAAATTATCTTTGGTTTTTTCAACAATATTTACGCTATCTACAAAAAAGATAAAATTACGATAGCCTTGTTTATAAAGTTGCAAAATATTAGCGGCCATAATTAGAGTTTTGCCGGAGCCAGTTGCCATATGAAAAAGCAGTTGTGCTGGAAATTGTCTTTTTTGATAAACATTAAAATAAAAATCAAAACGGCCCAATGCCTCTTTTTGATATTCTCGCAATTCAAATTTTGGATTGAGGTTTTGAATTATCTCGTTATCAATCCGAGAAGTAAAAAAGTCTTCTCCTAATGATTCTTTATTAGCATTAAAAGTTTCGTAGAGCATAGTTAAAAAATGGTTTTTGTTACTTTTTCTACGCCATTTATCAATTCGTCAATTTCTTCCTTTTTAGGTTCTCGTTTCTTATTGTGGTCGCATAAGTTCCTTAAAT
>JAAZHW010000063.1 GCA_012510515.1 Parcubacteria group bacterium | reverse complement strand
TTCTTCATCAGGCTTTAATTCTTTTAATGTTTTTAATTGTTTAATTAATTCGGCTTTTTTCATAATTTTCGGCTCTCAGCGTTATTTTAACCCTCTCATAATATAAAACGAATCAAAAACCGAAATATTACGTCAATTTTCTCTATTTAAACCCTTATTTAAACCACTGACTATTAGCCAAATTACGCGTTAGCGGTCCAAAATAACCCGTCTGGGGCAAGCCGTATTTTTGCTGATATTTTTGCACCGCCTGCTTGGTTAATTCTAAATAATTACCAGTCACAAATCCCGACGGATATAAGGAAGGTTCTTTTTCTTTTAGCAATGTTTGCAGGCATTTAACTTCCCAACTATTTTCCATTCCATAATACAAATCCTTTTGAAAAGTCGTACAAGAAACACTCTCCGTGCTTAACTTGTTTATATTAAGATTTCTTAAATTGTTTAATTGAGCAGTTAGAATAGCTACTTGATTTTTTAATTGCTCAAGCAATTCTGTCAGCGATTTAATTATTTTTAATTCATCTTCTTTTTCTAAGGAAGCTTTTTGCTCTTCGGTAATAGAACTAATAGAAAAATTAAATAAAGAAGTGTGAAACTTGTTGCTATTAGGTGATGGCAAATAAAGAGGCAAAAAATAAATGGCCGAATTTCCATTGCTTAAATTGGAAACATAAATATTGCCATTATATCCATAATGATAATCCCAAAATTTTACAGTTTTATTATTAGCATCAACAATAACATAATACAAATAAATTTCAGCATCAGCTGGATAACTAAAATTTATTTTCAAAGCACCATCTCCACCAGTAATTTTTAAAACATTCACTGCCCAAGGATTAATTACTAAAGAAGCACTTAAATTATTTAAACCACTATCGGGTAAATAATAATTAAGAGGGTAAATGGTAAAATCACGCAATTGAGGATTTTTAAAACAATATTTATTATTAGCGGAACAATCATTTAAAAGAACAGCGAGAGAAAAATTTTTAAAAACATCAGTGGTGGTTTCTAAATAACCATTTTTTCGCAAGGCTTCATTTAAGGAATCAACACCAAAAAGAGGAAATTTTAAGGAATCAGTAAGAACTCGCAAACCATATTGATCAACTAAATAATGAGCAAAAATATTTACTGCCGCATATTGATTGCTGCTTTCTTGCCAATCAAGCAAAGAAACGCTGGGATTTTTAGCTAATTGCTTTTTTCTTTCTGTTAAAACATCGGGATAACCCAATAAAGTCGCTGCGTATTCTGCTCGCGCTTCACTTAACCAAATATCATTTTTGGCTTCTTCTTTGTTGTAATCTTTCTGATTAAAAGAAATAAGATGAACAAATTCATGAGCTAAATAATATGGCGCTAAACTCAATGATTGCGGATTGGTCAAAATTGTACTATCCAAATAAATCATTTCTCGCTGATTAGAATTAGCCACTTGATTTTGGGACAAACTATCAGCTAAACGAGTATAACCCGTGACATTATTTTTCATTTTATGAAGCAAAACAACAATATGACTATCACCATCAATGCCGGGATTAGCTTCAGATCCAAAAGTTTGCGTTAAAAGAAAATAATCTTTTTTCTCAAATTTATCAACTAAATTATATAAATT
>JAAZHW010000062.1 GCA_012510515.1 Parcubacteria group bacterium | reverse complement strand
TTTTTATTTTTATAATTGTTGATTTAAAAGCTAAATAGCGTTTGACCATTTGTTTGTTTAATTATAACATAATATATAAAAAAACAAGAAGTTGTGGATAAATGATAGATGGTACTGTGAAGATGGGGCGAGGTAGGTAGCGGCGATGTAGTGGCGGCGATGTAGTGGCGGCGATGTAGTGGCGGCGAAAGCCAAAGGCTTTCGCCGCTATCATACCAGTTTAACTCAATAATTTCTGGCTACGCCTGCCCGCCGAGAGGCGGGTTCAGGATGACATCGGTAAGAGTGTCATTCTGAGCGTCAGCGAAGAATCCCATGCACAGCAGTGATATCCGATTATTGCTAAAAAGCCGAAGGATCCTTCACCCGCCTCGGCGGGCAGGCGAACGTTTAAAATGATACTAAAGTGGCGATTATTTTTCAAAGAAAAATAATCGCCACTTTAACTATTAAAAATTATTACTAATTAATTATTTTCTTTCTCTTTTTCTCTTTTTTTTAGTTCTTTTACTATTGCTTTACCAAATTGCTTAGCTGATTGAGGACCATTGGCCGTAATAATGTTTTCATCAACTACCACTGGTTGATTTTCATAAACAGCGCCACCATCTTTTAATTGTTGGATTGGCCCTCGTTCTAAAGCGCTAGTCCAAACAGTAGCTTTATGATTTTCCAAAATTCCCGAACGAGCTAAAATTAATGGAGCAATACAAATAGCTCCGATGATTTTATTTTTCATTACCGCTTCACGAGCCAAACGATGAAAACGAATATTTTCAATATTTCTATTTGCTCCACTTCCACCAACAAAAATAATTGCTTCATAATCATCAACTCGCGCTTCATCAATTATAAAATCAACTTTTACTTCCCCGCCATTAACACCTATTGCCAATCCTTTTTCCGTACTAGCTACCTCAATTTGAAATCCCGCTTTTTCTAAAATTTCTTTGGGCTCAAAAAACTCCTCATCTCGAAAATCTTTGAAGGCAATAATAAATAAAACTTTTTTGTTTTCCATAAAAAATTTTTTAATAACAATTTAATTTATGTTAAATAATATTTTGATAAAATTTTTTAACAATAAATTTTATAATTATTAATTTTCAGTTGAATTAGTAGAATCAGTTGAATCAGTAGAGTTATTTTTAATTTCAGTGGATTCGGCAAAATGAGATGGAATATTTTCTTCTATCTCTGTTACAGATTCGTTTACTTTTTCTTCTTTTGATAAATCAGCTGGGGTTTCTTTTGTTTCTGTTTCTTTTATTTCAGGTTTTTTAATTTTTACTGGCCTTTTGGAACCTTCAATAACTTTAGCTGAAACCAAAATATTATAGACGGTATCAGAAGGCTGTGCGCCAACGGAAATCCAATATTTAGCTCGTTCATTATTAATATTAAATTTATTAGTAGCCGGATTATAAAATCCCAAATCCTCTCGATATTTGCCGTTTAGTTTTGAACGTTTTTCAGCTACCACAATTCGAAAAGAAATTTGATGTTTTCTGCCAATTGGTTTTAATCTAATAGCCAACATATATAATATAAATAGTAAATTATAAAAATCTTTCGACTAATAAATTTATTATAATACAGAAAATGTAAAAATGCAAATTTCTGTTTTCTTTAATCAAAGAGTTTATGATGTTTTAAAATATAAATCTTTGCTACTGTGGGTGGGATTCCTGCCTCTCGGCAGGCAGGCTTCAATCAGAATGACTGTTGTTTTTTAGCGTCATCCTGAACCTGCCTGCCGGCAGGCAGGAAAGAACTCACGTTAACTTGGCTGTCATTCTGAGCGTTAGCCCTGCCTGCCGGTAGGCAGGGAAGAATCCCACGCAATGCAGTGATTGCTGATTATTACTGAAAGCCGAGGGATCCTTCGGGCTTCGCCCTCAGGATAACATTGAAAAAACAGTGGCGGCGAAATTCTTTTAGAATTTCGCCGCCACCTCAAAACCTTAAACAATATATTTTAAAATATTTATTATTTTTCTTCTTCTAATTTTATTGATATCGCTTTTGAAATACCTTCTTCTCCCATTGAAACACCATATAAAATTTTTGCCATTTCCATTGTCGCCCGATTATGAGTAACAACAATAAATTGAGTAGTATCAACAATATCAGCTAAAATTTTAGCAAAACGCCGAGCATTGCTTTCATCAAGAGCCGCATCAACTTCATCTAATACCACAAATGGCGGTTGCATTGCTGAAACAATAGCAAATAAAGCGCTAATGGAAATTAAACATCTTTCACCACCAGAAAGTAATTCTAAACTTTTTATTTTCTTTTTAGGTAAATCAACTAAAATTTCTAAACCCGTTTCAAACTCTTTTGATTCTTCTTCTGGTAAATTATTTTCATTCTGTGTTTCTTCATTTTTATTTTCGTTTTCTTTTTCGCTCTCTAAATGATTGTTATTTTTTTGTCGCTTAGCAATTTTTACGACAGCAAGCTTTGCTTTGCCACCACCAAAAATCATCCGAAAATATTTATTAAATTCTTCGTTAATAATTTTTAGTGATTCGGAAAATTGATTATCAATTTTCTCAGTTAATTCCGCAATAATTGATTCTAAATCATTTTTAGCTTTAATTAAATCCTCTGATTGCTGAGATAAAAACTGATATCGTTCTTCTGTTTCTTTGGCTTCTTTTAAGGTTAATTCATCGATTTCACCAATATTAGCCAACTCGCGACGTAAATGAATAATTCGCGCTTCTAAATTATCTAAATTAAAAATATTTTTTTCGGCTAAAAATTTTTCGGTATCAAAATCTTTTACTTTTTCCCAATTAAATAAATTAACATCTAAATTGTCTTCTTTTAAACGCATCAATAAATCTGCCTGACGCAATTTATTTTTCTCTTCCTTTAAAGAAATATTGGCTAATTCTTGATTGTTTTGATTGATGAGATTTCTTTGCTTTTGAACTGCCAACAAAACATCATGAGAATCCTTGCCAACCATCTCATCTTTTTTTCTTAACTCATCAAGTTCTTGATTGTATTTTTTAATTTGTTCAGTTAATTCATCAACTTGTTTTAAAATTTTTTCTTTTTCTTGTTGCAATTTAATAATCTCTTCGCTGTTTTGATTTTTTTCTATCTCATTATTTTTTTCCTCAGCATTAAACAGTTTTTCAATTTGATTAATAATTTCTTTAATTGTTTGTCGCGTTTTTTCTAAATCAAAAGAAAGAACTTCGTTTAATTGATTTTTAATTTCTAAAATTTTTTTATTTAAATCCTTTTGGGTGATTTCATTAACATTTGGTTTTGAAACTAAAATAAAACGCTTTAATCCTTCAATCTGACCTTCTAAATGACCTAGCTCTTTAAATAAATTGCCTCGCTTTTCTTCAATGTCACTAATTTTTTTTCGCAAATCTTGAAATTGCTGAGAAAAATCCGGCCGACGCTTTTCTAATTCTTCAAACTTTTTTTCTAAAATTTTTAATTTTTCTTCTTCGTCAATTTGCTTTTTTTCTAAATCAATTTTTTCTTGATCAATTTGTTTTTGGAATAAAAAAATTTCTTTAAATTTAGCTGAATAAAAAGAATTCTCTAAAGACGAAAGTTCCTGAAAAATTTCTTCTCTTTTTTCCCAACGATTAATTTGGCGTCGCAAAGAACGCAAATGTGGTTTTAATTCTTCAAGTAAGGCCTCTGTTTTTTCTAAATTAATCTGACTGGCTTCTAATTTCTTTTTTGCCTCTTCTTTTTTAATTTGAAATTCACGCAATCCCAAATTTTCTTCAATCATTAAACGCCTTTCTTTTGGTGAGGCCTTTAACAAAGAATCACTTAATCCTTGATTGATAATTGTTAATCCTTCACTGCCGATTTTTGCTCTTGCCAATAATTCCACCACGTCTTTTAGACGGACGGCTGAATCATTAATAAAATATTGCGTTTCTTTTCCGCGCTCCAATCGCCTTTTAATTACCACTTCTTTAAAATCAATTGGTAATTCATTTAAACTATTGTCTAAAACAATGGAAACCTGAGCTAAAGACATTCGAGCTTTATTTGGTGTGCCATTAAAAATAACTTCTTCGGAATTAGCGACCCGAAGTTTTTTTAAATCTCTTTCACCCAAAACCCAACGGATAGCATCAACAATATTGGATTTACCACTACCATTGGGACCGACAATAGCCGTAAATTTTTCCGGAAAATAAAAAACGGTTTTATTAGCAAATGATTTAAATCCCAAAATTTCTAATGATTTTAATTTCATAACTATTAACTCTGGGATTTATCTTTAGAAGACTTTTTAATTTTTTTCGACTGTTTAACAAATTTCTTTTCCCAATTTTCATCTTTTAATGCTTTGGCGGCAGCGGCCTGTTCAGCATTTCTTTTAGAAGTTCCTTCTCCTTCGGCAATTAATTTATTTTCAAAAAAAACACCGACTCGAAAATGTTTGGCATGATCAGGCCCCCACTCTTCTAATGTTTTGTAAATGGGAGTAATATCTATTTCCGCCTGAGTTTTCTCTTGCAAAGAACTTTTAGCATCTTTGTATTTTTCTTCTTTTAAAATATTTTCTAAGTGCGGTCTGATAACATACTTTTCAATAAATCGCTGACATTTTTTATAACCAGCATCTAAATAAATGGCGCCAATTAAAGCTTCAAAAGTATTAGCTAAAATATAATGACGACCAGATTGAAGATCTTTAGCTTCGCCTTTAGAAATTAATAAATATCTACTAAATTTTAATTCTTCGGCTATTTGCGCTAAAATTTCCGCATTCACCAAACTAGCTCTTACGCTAGTTAAAAATCCTTCAGTTTTATCAGGAAAATTTTTAAACAAATATTCACTGACTACCAATTCTAAAACCGCATCGCCCAAAAATTCCAATCGCTCGTTTTGTCCTAATCGCCAAGTAGGATTTTCGTTTAAATAAGAGCGATGAGAAAAAGCTTGTCTTAATAAATCTGTTTTTTTAAATTTAATTTGTAAATTTTTTTCTAATTCTTCAAATTTATCCATTGTTAAAAGAAAATCAGCAACAATAAATTATATTTTAATTTATTAAAATACAATTTATTATTCTTATTTATTTTCTATTTCTATTTTTTCGGAATTATTTTCTTTTAAATCATCGGATTTATCTTTTTTATCGCTTTCTTTAATAATTCCTTCTTCGACCATTTGTCGATAAACTGTTCCTAAAACTCCGTTAATAAATTTACTTGATGATTCGGTGCCAAAATTTTTAGCTAATTCAATAGCTTCATTAATGGCTACTTTTGGCGGCACTTCATTTTTTGGAGCAAACATTAATTCCGCCAACCCTAATCGTAAAATATTGCGATCCGTTAAACTAATTTGATCTATTGGCCATTCAGGCGCTGTTTTTTCTATTATATTATTAATTTCGTCAAAATGATCAATTAAATTTTTAGTTAAACGATAAATAAAATCGGGTTCATCAATTAAAGGCATTACGTCTTTCATGTTGCGGTCAATTATTGCCATTAAATCAACATTTTTGTTTAATTTAGTACGATAAAAATCCCATTCGTACAGTGATTGAAAAAGGATTGAACGACTTAAATGACGCGTCGCCATAAATTATTTTTTTATTTCTTTCTCCCGACTTTTTTTATCACTTTTAGAAAGTTTGGCTAAAACGTCTACTACTTCCTTTTTTTGATAATAACCACAATTAGGACAATAACGATGCGGGCGCATAGCGGCTCCACATTTAGGACAAGCAATCAAACCAACTGATTGTAATTTTAAATGAGAACGTCTTCGTTTAACTTTGCCGTGAGTTGAATGTTTTGTTGGTACACCTCCCATAATAGTTTATTTAATGCGACTTATTTTATATTATTCGATCTGAAATTTTTTGCAAGTAAACTTTTAAATAATTACTATTGAATTAATTGATAGAGTGATGATGGTGTAATGGCATTTGTATTTGTGTTAGTGTTGGCGGCGAAATTCTAAAAGAATTTCGCCGCCAACACGTTAGTTTAACTCAATAACTTCTGGCTACGTTTTTGCCCAGCGTGCTCACTCACTGAATTGTTCGCTCGCTCTTCATTCTTTTTGAATCAAAAAGAATGAAACCATGCCCGCTCGCTTCACAAATTCAGCCAGAAGTTATTGAGTTAAA
>JAAZHW010000061.1 GCA_012510515.1 Parcubacteria group bacterium | reverse complement strand
GCAATGAACAATTCAATGAAATTAATTTATTTTCTACTCCTTTACCTCAAGCCGAATTTTTTAACGAGGTAATTGTTACTCCTACTCCTTTTCCAAATCTTTCACCAACTCTTTTACCCTCAAAAACTCCTTCACCATCACCAACAAAAACACCATCTACAACACCTACTTTTTCACCGTCGCCTTCACCGTCATTAACACCAACACTGTCACCATCACCTTCGCCATCATTAATACCAACACCAACGCCATCACCTTCAACTATTTCTTTGCCAACCTTCGGTTCTTCTTCAAAAACAATTAATTTTTGTTCAATTTCTAATGGCATTTCTGCAAGCAATAAAATTATTATTAATGAAGTGGCGTGGATGGGGACAGAAAATTCGTCTAATGATGAGTGGATAGAATTAAAAAATATTTCTAATGAATCAATTAATATTTTCAACTGGCAATTAATTGATAAAGACAGTCAAATTAAAATTTCTTTTCCTAATAAAATTTTAGCGCCAGGTGAATTTTATCTTTTAGAAAGAACTGATGATGATTCAGTAGTTGGTATAAAAGCTGATGTAATTTTTAATGGCGCAATAAATGATGCTAATGAAACTTTACAGCTCTTTGATAGTAATTGCGCTTTACAAGATGAAGCTAAAACAAATAACGAGGGATTATGGCCGGCTGGCAATAAAGATGAAAAACGATCAATGGAGCGGGACACAGATTTAACTTGGCATACTTATAATGGAGAAATTAATAATAATGGAATATACGGTACGCCCAAACAAGAAAATAGTTTAAAAACAATTGAGCCATCGCCATCGCCATCAGAAACTCCATCACCAACACCCTCACCATCATCAACACCTTTGTCCCCTCTTATTGTTACTTCTTCAAAAATTTTAATTTCTGAAATTTCTTATGATTC
Source organism: Parcubacteria group bacterium (assembly GCA_012510515.1). Classification (GTDB taxonomy): domain Bacteria; phylum Patescibacteriota; class Minisyncoccia; order UBA6257; family JAAZHW01; genus JAAZHW01. The sequence continues at coordinate 1,312 of JAAZHW010000061.1, read as the reverse complement.
TACTGGTTTAGAAAAAGAAAAAGATTTTATTGAATTATATAATCCCAACGATTATGATGTAGATTTAAAAAACTGGTCACTTAAAATTATTAAAAATAATAGCACTTCCACTGAAACAAAATTAAGCACTATTGGATATCATTCAACAGAAAATCATATTATTCCTGCTTATGGATTTTTCTTGATTGCTAATACTAATTTTAGCACTACTACGTATGGTCTTAATCCCGATATTATTCGCTCTTCTTTTAGTTTACCAACACCAACAACAACAGATGATTTTTATACTGTTAAATTATTAGATGGAGACGAAGTAATTATTGATGAAATAAATTATCATCAAGACAATAATTTATTAGATAAAAGCTTAGAAAGAAAAGCCAATGCTAGTTCAACAATTGAATCAATGATTAGTGGCAATGATCTATTTTTAGGCAATAGTTATGACTCCAATTTAATGACTGATTTTATTATTCGCTCGCCTCAACCACAAAATTCCTTTAGTTTGCCCGAGCCACGCGAAAAACCGCCTAAACCAAAAAATATTTCCGTGGAATTTTCTACTAATAGTGAATTAATTTTAACTTTTTCTCTAAATTATAATTATTATGATTATGCTATTGATAATTTTTCTAGCTCAATAATTCAATTTTCTTCTACTTCTCCGATTTTAGATTTTGAAGCTTTATATTCAACTTCTTCTAATGATTTTTCTAATCCAGATTTTTTAAATTCTTCTTCAACAAAATTAGAAATTATTCAAGCGGATTGGGAAAACAATTTTTTTAAAGGAAAATTAATAGACGCTGACGAATTTTCTTCAACTAGTAATTTGTATTTAGTTTTGATATCAAAAGACAAAGAAGGAATGTTATCAGATTTTTCGGAAATAGTAATGGTAAAAGATTCAGAAATTTTACCAATACCAATAGAAGAGTCTGTTCAATCAGCGCCGCTAATTTTTTATTCTAATAAAGAAGGTGAGATGAATTATAATGGCAGATTTCGTCTATATTATGACGATACGACATACCATGCTTTTGAATATAGTTTTATTAGTCAAGAATCTGGTTATCTTAAAGAAATTAAAGCTCCGGTTCAATGTTTTGTTTGTACTTCAATGGTTAAAATTGAAATTTATTCTATAGAAAATGAAAGCACAAAAAAATTACTTGGCCAATCAAAATCTGCCGTTATTTTAAATTCTTTTAATTATCCCAAGTATTTCAATTGGGATTTTGAAGATGGCGATATCGTTTTTCAAAAAAATCAGCAGTATTTAATTCGTTTTGCGCTGGAAGGTACTTCAACT
>JAAZHW010000060.1 GCA_012510515.1 Parcubacteria group bacterium | reverse complement strand
CGGCAATACCTATTTAGTTTAATTTTAATGAATTGCCGTTATATAAAGTGGGGGTCAAAGGTTTTAATCCATCTGCGCCCACCAAAAATTAATTCAAACTCTTTATTATTGCTGACTAAAATCTAATAAAGGTAAACTGCTGATATATAACGGCAATATCTATTTAATTTAATTTTAATGAATTGCCGTTATATAAAGTGGGGGTCAAAGGTTTTAATCCATCTGCGCCCACTAATATTAAATAAATCTAAAATTTTAATTTGGTATTGGTGTATTTATACAACTCTGCTCGTACCTATTTTATCAAAAATTCATAAAAAATCCCACGTATAACATTTAGGTGTATCTGAAATCTCGACTTTACTTCATTTCGTCGGGACCAGATACACCTTTTTTTAAATTATTGAAGAATCAGAAGCAGTTTCGTTTTAACTTGATTGTTTTAATAAAATGATTTATAATTTAGAAAACCAAAACGTCGGCTTAATTATCTATTAAAAATATGCCTAATTATGAAAAACCAAAAACAAGTCCAGAAGAATTAAAAGAGGTTGAGGAAAAAAAGGTTATTTCTTATGATAGCAAAAGTATTTTTGAAAAAATGAGCGATAAGGCAAAAAAGATAGCCAGCGCAGTTTATGAAGGAGTTTATCAAATGCCGGTTGCGAATCGAATTGTTGGTAAAATGGAAATTGCTTACAATCAAAAAATAATTGATATTTACGATAAAAAAATGGCCAAAAGAAAAAACAAGCTCGACGCCATAGATTATTGTTTAAACATTTTTGAGACAGCAGAGAAAGAATTGCCTGAGTTCAAAAAGGAATTGGAAAAGGAAGGGGTGCCCGGTACTGCTTCTTTGGAAATACAATTAAAAAAAATTGCTCAGCAAAAAGAGGAGTTTTTAAACAAACGAGATAAAATTCAGACAAAATTCGAGGCTAAAGAAAACAAGAGAGACCTATTTATTGAAAAACGAGATGCTGTTGCAAAAAAACTCATTGATTATTATGAAGAAAAACTAAAACCCTACGAACAAAAAATTGAATCTTTTAACAAAGAAAAAGCCCGTTGGGAACAACTATTGCAAGAAACAGAATTGCGGCATCAAAACATAGAACAACGATTAAAAGAATTAGAAGATAAAAAAACGCATCTTGAAGAACTTTATAAAAAGATGGGGTGGTCGGAAAGGAAAATTAAACATGTCGAGTCAACAAAAGAGATAGAAAAGTATGTGACTGGCAAACGAAAACAATTGCATTTAGAAAGAGAATCTATTGAAAAGGAAATTTTGAAAAATCAGAAGAAAATTAGCAAACTCGAAACAAAAGTCAATCCTTATTTAGACAAGAAGCAGGCTTTTGTTAGAGTAACCGAGCGTCAAAAGATTGATTATAAAGTGAAAAAAAGAGAGAGGGGGACAAAAGAGGAAGAAACAAGAGAGGAAGAGATAAGAGAGGAAGAGATAAGAGAGGAAGGAATAGAAGAGGAAGAGGTTGAAACAGAGGAAAAATTAGGAATGGAGGAAGAAAAAGAAAAAGTATTTGAGAAAGAGCCCGAATTTGCCCTAAAAGAAGTTATTAATAAATGGAATAACTATTTAAAAGAAGAACATAGCGACGCTTTTAAAACTTATGGAATTGATGAATTGATT
>JAAZHW010000059.1 GCA_012510515.1 Parcubacteria group bacterium | reverse complement strand
GTCATTCTGAGCGTCAGCGAAGAATCCCATCCACAGTAATGATTGCTGATTATTGCTAAAAGCCGAGGGATCCTTCACTGTGTTCAGGATGACACCAAAAAACAGCAATGATAGTCGCTTATTAGTTGGCAGAGGATCTTTCGCCTGCCTGCCGGTAGGCAGGTCATCAGGATGACACTAAAAATAATCTGTTATTTTTATAAAAATTAGTTATAATAAAATCATTATTTATATAAAAATAAAAAAACGTCGCAAAAATTTAATGATTAATTAAATAAAAAAATATGATTAATGTGTTGAAATTAGAGGGAAAATTAAGAAAAACAGCCTTTTGGTTAGGAGTATTGTGTTTAGCTTCGGTGATTTTAATTTTACCTAATATTTTAAGGCCATTTATTTTAGCAAAAATGCTACCTTTTCAAACATTTTCGCTTTTTTTAACTGCTGTCTGGATAATTTTAATGATTTTAGATTTTAAAAAATATCGTCCTCGCTTTAATTGGTTAACTATCGCGGTGACGATTTTTTATGTAATTATTTTATTAAGCTCAATTTTTAGTTTAGTTCCTTATCGTAGTTTTTGGGGTAATGCTGAGCGAATGGAAGGTTTTATTTCGCTTTTTCATTTTTATTTATTCTTTTTAGCCCTTTCTTCTATTTTTTATTCTGATAAAGAATCAATAAAAAAATTAGTTTTTGCTTCTATTATTGTTAATTTTGTAGTAGCTCTTTTTCCTATTTTAGAATTATTAAAAATAATTCCTTTGCCATCAGGAGAAAATTTAACACGTCCGGGTGGCGTGTTTGGCAATCCGGCCTTTTTCGCTGGATTTTTACTCGTGCATCTCTTTTTGATAGTATGGTATTACCTTGTTTATGGCAAAAAAGAATCGCAAAATAAAAAAATATTTTTAATTTTTAGTGGTATAGTTTCTTTTATTGTTTTTTTGTGGGTTCAAACAAGAGGTTCAATTTTAGGATTTTTAGCTGGTTTATTTGTGGCTTTGGTGGCTTCAATATTTTTTATTAGGAATAAGAAATATAAAAAATGGAGTACTATTGCGGCGGGAATTATTGTTATTGCTGGTATTTTGTTTGTTGTTTTTCAACCCCAAATTCAGAAAAGTTCTATTAGTAAAGATATTCCGGTTATTGGCCGATTAGCCAGTATTTCTCTTTCGGATACTTCTACGCGAGCTCGAATTTTGAATTGGCAAAGAAGTTTTGAGTGGTGGAAACAAAAACCAATTTTAGGTTACGGACAAGATATGTTTTATCAAGTTTTTGATAAAAATTATACCGCCGATGATTTTGCTTTAAGCACAGAAAGATTTGATAGGGCTCATAATAAATTTTTTGATGTTTTAGTAATGAATGGTATTGTCGGACTTTTGGCTTATTTGTTTTTACTTGGCGTGGCGGCTTATTTAATAATTAAAAAAATTAAAAAATCAGAAAATATTACTGCAAAATTTGCTTGGCTTTCAATTTTGGGTTTATTTGTTTCTTATCTTGTTCATAACTTTTTTGTTTTTGATACGCCAGCGAATTCCATTTTCTTTTATTTTTTCTTAGCGTTTCTTAATGTTTTTACAGCGGATTTGTGGCAAAAAAAATCCGTTGCGCCTCAAGCGCAATCAGTAAAAGAAGAGAAAAAAGCTAATGGTTCTTCATTACAAAATTTACCAGCAAAAAAAATCTATGGATCAAAAATTAGCATTATCTTTTTGGTTTTAATATTAACTATCCCGGCTTTTTATTACATTGATTTAAAACCATATAAAGCCGCAAAATTAGTTGTTGATGCTAATCGCGCTAATTTTTCTAATCTTTCTAATGTTTTTAGCATTTATCAAAAAGCCGTCAGCCTTAATACTTTTCTCAATACAGAAATTAAAAAAACGTGGGGTGATTATTTTTATTCCTATTTAATTTATGTTGAACAAGGAAAAATTAAAACTAATAAAGATGATATTGTCTCTGCCTACGAACAGATCAAAAATAATTTAATAACTGGTTATCAGCATGAGCC
>JAAZHW010000058.1 GCA_012510515.1 Parcubacteria group bacterium | reverse complement strand
TTTACGAAGTTGGTGATTTGAAGAAAAACAGTTTTTCAGAGATCTGGTACAATTCTCCACAACTTCAATATCTTCGGAGTTTAACTATTAGTAAACTTACAAAGTGTTCAAAATGCCAACTTCTTGATTCTTGCGCTCGTTGTCCGGGACTAGCTTTTTTAGAAGGAGGCGATCTTTTAGGACCATCTCCGGAAAATTGTCGTGTATCTTATGCCACCGCAAAAATCCATAAAGAAAGGAGGTGTTAAGCGATGAAAAAGAAAAAACAGTACGTTTCGCCCAAGATCAAGGTGAAAGGCAACACCAAACATCTCATTGTTGGTGCGGCTCACAAAGGCTGTCCTTCTTCTTCGGCCAGAGTAAAGAAAGGATAAAAATCTTTTCTGCCCCAACTAATTCATTTTAGTTGGGGCTTTTTATTAGAAAGCAATTTAATATTATCTGAAAATTTAATTTCTTTTAGAGAAGCAAATACTAATGGTTGCAAAATTTGAACGGATGTATTTGTCATTGGTAGTCCTACTTCATTCCAATACTTAAATATAAAATTATTAGGCACTTTAGGCTTTAGTTTTAAATTAAAACCATTGCTAAAAAATAAAAAATAATTTTTTTGATAATATGAATATTTATTATCTCTTTTTTTCAAAATATTATCAGCTAATGGATCAATATCTATCCACCCATAAGGTTTTAAGTAAATATCTACCCATCCATGTTCATACAAATTATTTAATTCGTCATAATATATAATGTAACCAGTTCGATTTACGGCAGGAATATCTAAAATTCTGCACATCGTTGCAAATAAAGCCCCGACCTCACCACAATCGCCTTTTAAATTATTTAGATTTAAATTTTTAACCCCCCTCTTTTTAACTGGGTAAGTGTATTGAAAATTCTTCTTTAAAAATTGAGTTATCAAAAAAATATTATCCAAAACAGATTGATTCTTATTGGTGATTTGATAAGTCAATTTTTTAATAGTTAGAGTTTGCTCTAAAAATTTTTCGTTTTTAGTATATTGTTGAAATAATTTTGTAGAAACCGGGGGTAATGAAAGTTTTTCTTCTGTCAAATTAATTTTATTTTTCCACAAGGTTGCTTTAATATCCATTTTGATATTAATATCTTTTTGGTCTTTAAGCTCAAAATATAAAATTTTATTTCCTTGAGCGTCTTTGTAATATTTCTGCGGTTTTGGTGAAATTAAAAAAGATTCTATCTTTTGCGTTGTAGAATTTAACGGCTGAGCTAACCAAATTTTTATAATATTTTTGTTGGGACTATTAAAATTAGCTTGATACCGAATATTAAATTTTTTTGGAGAAAATATCATAAGTTATTTTATTTGTTTGTTTGTATGGTAATTATAATAAACAATCATAATATTGTAAATCTGTGCTAATTAAAGAGAAACCACTGAAAATTATTTTAATAATAGGCTATTATAATATTATAAATATTATAAGTTTTGAGCTCGGGCATTCACCTTTCTAATTCCCCTACCCTTCGCCAAAAACGGAAAAATAAATTTAAAAAATTTTTCTTTTCTTAAAGGAAAAAATAAAAAGAAAGGGGCATGCCAAATCAAAAAATGCGAAGAATATTTTTTGCGGGACACGCGAGCGACGGCAGGGTAATACAATGATAGTCGCACAATACTGAAAGCCGAGGGATCCTTCACCCGCCTTGGTGGGCAGGCTACGCCTGCCTGCCGGTAGGCAGGAATCCCACCTATAGCAGTGATTGCTGATTTTTTAAAATCAGACTAATAAATACTTATTTTAAAATCATTTAATTAAATAGCGGCGAAATTCTAAAAGAATTTCGCCGCTATCGCTTGTTTTAATAATTTTTCACGCAAGCTAAGTAGTTGGCTTGCTTTCTGGTCATAATTATAGTTTCGTTTTGTATCTTAATCTAACTGCGTTCTGGGTTCTTTCCATAACGCACAGCTATGTTTGAGTCTTTAATAAGCTTAAAAACTTGTTTCACAAAATCAAAAGAAGCTGGTCTATCAGGATGTTCTGGATCAAAAATGGTTAGTATAAACTCTCCCGGGATAGCTGTGTCTGTTTTAGCATCTAATACCTGCCTTTTTGTGTATTCCCGATCTTTATATTGGATTTTATTTTCCTTGAGAATTTTTATCGCAGGTTTTATTCCGTTTTCTGATACGATAAGATCGTTTTCCTTCAAACTCTCACCTCCTTCTTTAGATTCTTGTTTCTCTTCTCTTTTATTTTCTTGTTTATTTTCCTGCGACTCTAAGTCCTCTTTTTGTTTTTCTAATGCTTCTCGTTCGGCTTTTAGTTTTTCTAATTTGTCTTTTTCTAAAAATGTGCTTGGCGGTTCTTCTTCTATTGGCGGAAGGCCGAGTTTTTCTCGCACTTCATTCAATTTTGATTTTGTCTCATTGATTGATTCAGCCAATCTTGTTATTTCTTGTTGTAGAGATTCCATTTCATTTTCTAGATTTTTTAGCTGTTCCTCCGGCGATAACTCTGGTTTTTCCGACTTCTGCTCTTGTCCTTCTTCCACCTTCAATTTTTCCAGTTCTTCAGGCGTAAGTTCGCCTTCTAGATTTTTAGCAGCATTAACATCCGCCCCTATTTCGCTGGGGTTTAGTTCTGAATTATTTAGATTTTGAGTATTTTCAAATTCTGGCATAGATTTTATTAAAAAATTTTTTTATTTCCGTCAAAACATGGTTTGAGTCGATTGTTTTTCCGTGCTCTTTGGCGGTTTTGATTGGTGTGGCTCTGCCGCCTTTTCGGATTTTTGCGGGGGGTTTCCTTTGCCGCCACAGGCAACGAAATACATTCGGACTATCTTTAATATACTACACTATTTCGGAAATAGCAAGCTAAGTAGTTGGCTTGCTTCTAGCTATAATTATAGTAGTGTTTGTTTGAAAAAGTCAGAACCTATTTTGTGGAAAATCCAAATTAATGAAAAAGAAACAATGCGGACTCGGCAGGGCAAACTATTTTTCTGGGGGATTTGGAATTGCTCTGCCTCGAATGATTTTCCGTCCGCAGGGGTGTCTGGGGAGGAATGCGGGCGGGTTTTGGACTGGAGGTTTTCGGAAATTCGGCGGCTATTAATTCCCAAAAGTCATAAAATTTGAACTTTCATATTTCTTAACTGCTCGGTTAAATATATTGATTGAAACGACAAACCAAAATATAGCGAGAACACTAACCAATAAAAGTTTCCCCAAAGAAATATCCCTCACTATTTCAACTGGTAAAGCACCAATCAAAAGTGACGGAATTGCAAATGTAAAAATAAACCTCATTACTCCTTGAAAAGCACCCCCGTGAAATAGTGAGGGGGTTAAAAATAATTCAAAAAGACTGTCAGTTACGGAACTTGAGTCCGTAAAGTAAAAACTTGTTGAATAAATCGCTATCGCTGCCGCTAAAAATACAATCGTTGAAATAATAACAAGTAATATTATTAATAGAATTTGGTAAATTGTTGCATTGATTAGAAAAGCAAAAATACCCAAACATACAATTCCAAAAACTATATCACCGAGAGCTGAAACACCGAATGATGATGTTGCAATTCTGACAAGCAGATTTTTTGGCGAAAGCATAAATCGATCAAACGATCCAGAAGCTGTATAATTGGCAAGTTTTCTGATTCCATCTGCCGTAGAAAATACAATACCAAAACAGAGAGCAACGAAGCCTTGCAAACCTATTATGTCGGCGACTGTCCAACCCCCAATAATTCCAACCGATTTTACAAAAAATCCCCATAAAATTATAAAAGCGGTATTATTTACAGCCACTCCAAAAATATTCATCAAAAAACTTGTGCGAAGTTTCGCACTACTTTGGATATTCTTTTTTATTGCGTATAACGCAAAATATAATTCTTTCATCATAAAATTATCCTCCGTTTACGGAGACTTTTTGCTTTGCTTTTTCAAACATAAAATAAACGACCAATCCAAGTAAAACAATCCAAAATAATTGAATACCAAGAAGTTGATACCAATTTGTCTGCCAAGTTTCGTAAACTGTATGCGTTACAAACTGTGAAGCTCCAAAGGGACTCCATAAAGCAATCTTAAACATAAACTCTGGAAAGAATGCAATAGGAAGATATGAACCACCAAGAATCATAATTGTTTTATCTACAATCCAAAACACTGGGTTTATATCTTCTATCCAAAAAGACAAAAGACCAACGATTGTATATAAAAAAAGTGAAAGTATTGCTCCGCAAAGAAAAGTTAAAATTAATGTCGGAATAAAAATACCAATTGTCATTGTTGGCGGAAGACCAATAATAAAAATCAAAGCAACTACCGTCAATAGTGTTATAACAACAAAAGAATATATACCAGAGCCAACCTGCCACCACATTCGATACGATAGATAAGAAATCGGTTTACTAAATAACACTTCAACATTTCCAGTTTGGACATCTTTCATAATTTCTCTAGAAATATCACGCAATCTTAATACTGAAAATGAGAAATAGAAAAAAATACTCCATGCAGCAAAAAGAAATGTTGTGCCGTTTATAACTCCATTATTTAACTTGAAAACATACCAATATAAAATCAAAAGTATTCCACATCGTGCGATAATGCCAATAGTATCAACAAAAAGTCTATCGGGATATTGAATCCGATCTTTGACGAGCGTTTTTAGTATTTTGGTTGTTAGTCTAATCTCTTTCATAAATATGTCTGATTACTGTTTCGAGGTCAGCGTTATACACATCAATATCCTCGACTTCAAACAAATCAAGCAATTTTTTCAAAGATTCCTGAAGATTGATTTTGTTAATATCAACAACGACAGTAATTTTATTTTTATCTTTCGAAGAATATCTAATACCTTCTGGAAGTTCAGGAAAATTATTAAAATTGTTTAATGCGACAAGATTAATATATTTTTCATAAACAAAAGTTTTTGCCAAATCTTGCGTAGGTAAATCTTTGATAATTGTTCCGTGATTGATAACAATTGTTCTGTCACATAGAGATTCGATATCTCCGACATCGTGAGAAGTCAAAAATATTGTAGTATTTTCATCCTTGTTTATTTTGAGCAACAAATCGCGAAGAGATTTTTTTGCGACAACATCAAGCCCGATTGTCGGCTCATCGAGAAATATGATTTTTGGTTTATGAATTAAGGAAGCAGCAACTTCTGCTCGCATACGCTGACCGAGCGAAAGCTTACGGACTGGTTGGGTAATAAATGAGCCGAGATTAAAAAGTTCTACAAGTTCAGCAATTCTTCTTTTTATTTCTTTTTCGGGCATATCATACATTACTCCAAAAAATTCGAGCGAATCCGTTAGGGGTAGATTAGGCAAAAGTTGCGAACGCTGACCAAAAACCGTACCGATTTGGTAAGCAAGTTTCTTTCGGTCTTTTGTCGGATCAAAACCAAGAATATTTACTTTACCTGAGGTTGGAAAAAGTATGCCTGTAAGCATTTTAATCGTAGTAGATTTACCCGCCCCGTTTGGACCGATGAAAGCTATGCGTTCGCCGTGCTTGATCGAAAAAGAAATATCATTAACCGCCACAATTTCTTTAGTCTCTGGCGAAAACAAATTTTTTAACCAACCTGAAGAAGCGTTTCTTGCAGAGAAAGAAAATTTCTTTGTTAGGTTTGATACTGTAATGGAATAAGTGTTCATAAATTATTTTATCAATTCTTCAATATCAACATTGAGAGCTTCGGCGACTTTGTTCACCATAAAGACCGAAGGTTTTTTAATAACGCCAGTTTCAACCTTGGTAAGCGTTGTATAGGGAACATCCGCCTTGCGAGCAAAATCGTTTCGAGAAAGACCAAGTTTTGTTCGCAACTTCTTTATTTTTTTGTTCTGATTGATTACTTTCCATATATTGATACTATAATAATGTTGCTTAATTTCGTTCGTAGTTTCGTAGTATTATACTAATATATAATATATGAGATATTATTCAAGTTTGTAGCCGCCGAATTTCCGAAAACCCCCTGGAATTTCTTAGCGGAAACCAATGCCGAGGGGCGAAGCCCCGAGGCAACTTCTTTAACAAATTCGGAATGGTAGACCGGAGGGGACTCGCCTACAAGTAATTTGCCTGACGGCAAATTCTCGCAGGCCGCCGCTCGCGATGCTCGCCTTTCTAACCTTTGGTTAGAAAACTCGCCTAATGCTGCGCGCTTCTCGTCCTCACGCAAGCCAAGCAGTTGGCTTGCTTCCGGCCATAATATTGGCTTGCTTCTAGCCATAATTATGTGGACCGGAGGGGACTCGAACCCCTAATCTCTGCAATGCGAATGCAGCGCTTTACCAACTAAGCTACCGGCCCAATGTTTATTATAAAATTTCTACCTTAAACTATTCCCTTTTAAAAAAGGGCTTAATTATATTATAATACCCCTTTTATTTTTTACAAAATTTTATATTTTAATTAAAATAATTTTACTCAAAAATATATTTTTTATAAATATTGATTTTGCTTTTTAATTTAAATTGTCTTATAATAAATATAAAGAATTTATTTATAATTTATAATTGGTCGATTAAAATTAAAATTATGCCAAATAAAAAATCAACAAACAAAGAAATCAATGAGGAAGAAAAAGAAATAATAGAAGCAGAAATTGAGGAAGAAATTTCTAAATCAGAAAACACAAAGAAAAAATCATCTGCTAAAAATAGAGAAAAAAATAAAGAGGAAGAATTTGACAAAGAAGATGTTGAACAAAATAAATATATTGCTGTTTTTTCTTATTTGTCCTTTCTTTTTCTTATTCCTTTGTTATTAAAACGTGATAGTATTTTTTGTCAAAAACATGCTAAACAAGGTCTGGTGTGGTTTGCTTTTTTAATTCTTACATCTTTTATTTATCTTATTCCCCTTTTAAATATTTTTTATGGATTGATGGTTTTGTTCGTAACGCTATATTCTTTTGTTCAAACATTAGCAGGAAAATATTGGCGCATCCCCGTTCTTTATAAATGGGCAGAAAAAATTAATTTATAAAAATGAAAAAATACGCTTGTAAAAAAGCGAAGAAGGGTAAAATAGCTTATCGAACTCCATCGAGTTTTCGTTATATTAAAAAATATAAAAATTTAAAAAATAAAAGCGTTCAAAATTAAAACCATCTTAATAATGATGGTTTTAATTTATATTTTTATAATGTTTTAATTTATATTTTTTATTAGTTTTATCTATTTTTATAGTAATTAAATCTAGTTGATAAAAATTATTTATTTTATTCTTATTGAGATAAAAAAGAATGGTTTTATTTAAATTTTTTATTTTTTTAGCGGTCATTTGATCTTCGGGTAAAAGATAAGGATTTTGACTTTGGGGAAAATATTTATAGGCAATCGTTTTTACTTCAATAAAAGTATAAATGTTTTTCTTTTTGGCAATAATATCAATTTCGCCCCATTTTTCTCGATAATTTCTTTCAACAATCTGATATTTTTCTTTTTTTAAATGTTTGACTGCTAAATTTTCTCCTATTTGACCAATTTTTTGTTTGATTGTTTGAGACATAATAATATAGTAATCTAAAAAATAAAAAAATAATAGTAGAAGATTTTGATTTATTTTTTAAAAATTTTTATAATATCAATATGAAAAAAGAAAATAAAAATATCTTGGACGAACTTTTGTGGCGAGGACTAATTAATCAAACAACTGATGAAAAAGAATTAAAAAAACGATTAGAAAAACCTATTGTTTTATATTGCGGTTTTGATGTTACCGCTGATAGTTTTCATGTTGGCCATCTTTTGCCTATTGTTACTCTCAAAAGATTTGCTCAATACAATCATCAGGCTATTTCTCTTTTGGGCAATGGCACTAGTTTAATCGGTGATCCGAGCGGTAAAAATACTGAACGTCAATTAAATTCCGAAGAAAAAGTTAATAAATGGAGCATTGCTTTAAACAAACAATTGGAGCAATTATTTGCTGAAGAAATTACTAACAAAAAAGCCATTATTTTAAAAAATAAAGATTGGTTAGAAAAATTAACAATGCTTTCTTTTATTAGAGAGATTGGTAAATATTTTTCTGTTGGTTATATGATGGCCAAAGAATCGGTTAAAACTAGATTAGAAACTGGAATTTCTTTCACGGAGTTTAGTTATATGCTCTTGCAAGCTTATGATTTTTTTTGGCTTAATAAAAATTATAATTGCGAATTACAAATTGGCGGAAGTGATCAGTGGGGAAATTTAACAGCGGGCATTGATTTAATTGCTAAAAAAAGTAATAAAGTAGCTTATGGAATTACTGTGCCGCTATTATTAAAATCCGATGGTACAAAATTTGGCAAAACCGAAGGTGGTGCTATTTGGCTTGATTCACAAAAAACTTCACCTTATCAATTTTATCAATTTTTTATAAACACCGATGATAAAGACGTAATAAAACTTCTTAAACAATTAACTTTTCTTTCGCAACTAGAAATTAACGAGTTAGAAAAAATTACTCAAAAAAATCCTGAACAAAGACAAGCTCAAAAAACTTTAGCCGAAGAATTAACTAAATTTATTCATGGTGAAAAAGCTTTAAGAAAAGTTCAAAAAATTACCAAAGCCCTTTTTTCTAACGATTTTAAATCGCTTAATGCTAATGAAATTAAAGAAGCATTATCCGATGTTCCTTCTTATATCATTTCTAATAAAAAAGAATTAAATATTATTGATCTTTTAACCGAAGCCGGAATTTCTTCTTCTAAACGTCAAGCCAAAGAAGATGTTTTAAATAGAGCCATTTCTTTAAACGGAAAAACAATCAGCGATATTAATTATTTAGTTACCAAAAAAGATTGTTTGATAGAAAACATTTTAATTTTTAAACGAGGCAAAAAAAATCATTTTCTAATTTATTGGCAATAAGTAAAAATTGACTTATCTTTTTCTTTTATTAACATCAAAAAATAAAGAATATTTTTTGATGTTATTTTTTAAAAAATTAAGTTTTTAATTGGTTTTATGTGTCGTTAAGCATTTATTTTTTATTAAAATATGCTTGATAAAATTGTTTTAGATATTGAAACTAAAAATTCTTTTGCTGACGTTGGCGGAAAACAAAATCTTAAAATGCTAGACGTTTCTTTGATAGGAGTTTATTCCTATAAAAGAGATGAATATATTGGTTTTGAAGAAAAAGATTTTCCTCTTTTTGAAAAAATGCTTAAAGAAACAGGAGCGATTATTGGATTTTCTATTTATAATTTTGACCTGCCACTAATCAGCAAACTTTATAATAATTACGATTTTTCCAAGTATATTATTTTAGATATTTTAAAAGAAATTGAAGAAAAAAGAGGCCATCGAATTAAACTTGATGATTTAGCTCAAGCAAATATTGGTGTTGGTAAAAATGGTAATGGTCTTGAAGCAATCGAACTTTATCGCGAAGGAAAAATCGATGAATTAAAAAAATATTGTCTTAATGATGTTAAAATTACCAAAGAGTTATATGAATTAATTTTAGAAAAAGGAGAAATAATTATTCCCTCTCGTTTTCAAAAGCCAATCGTTATGCCTTTTGAATGGCGTAAATTGCATAATGAATTAGATCAAAAATTGGAAGAATTAGAAAAAGAATTAAAAAGTCTTCCGATTCAAAACTCTTTATTTTAAAAACCGCTTTTAATAGCGGTTTTTTGTTTTTTATTGATAAATTTATAAATTTTTTCCAAATAATTGATTTAAAACTTCCGGTTTTTGTTTAATAGTTATAATTTCTATTCCCTTTTCTTTTAATTCTTTTATTTTTTGAGATGGCAAATTTTGAGATTCTTCTAAAATTTGTAAAATCTTTTTTTCATCATCATCGCCGGCTAAACGATTAATAGAAATTTTTTGGCATTTAAGACATTGATGAATTAACATTAATTCTCCTTG
>JAAZHW010000057.1 GCA_012510515.1 Parcubacteria group bacterium | reverse complement strand
GTATTGGAGCAATGGTTCGAACGCTGGCGCGTTTGCACTGCATTTGTATTGGAACACGTCGAATCAGTACAACAATGTGGGGTTGCGTTGCGCTCGGTAGGTCCGTAGCCATCTGGAATCTTGAATCTTGAAACTTGAAACGTGAATCTTGAATCATGAATCTTGAAACATGAAACATGAAACTTGAAACTTGAAACATAAAACATGGAAAATTTTCCCGAAGAACTAAAAAGCAAAATTGATTTTTTTGCTGAAAGCCGGGGGATCCCATGGATTTTAGCAAGAATCAGCAATCACTGCTGTGGATGGGATTCCCGCCTACGGCGGGCAGGCTGCGCCTGCCTACCGGCAGGCAGGGTTAACACTCAGGATGACACTGAAAAAATAGGATGATAATTAAAACCCTTGAAATTTTTCTAATTTTTATTAAAATTTTTATAGTTTCTTTAATAAGTAGGCAATTGCTGTTAATAATTTGAGATTATATCAATATTAATTATTAGCAGAGGAAAGTCCGAACACCCTCTTTTATAGAGAAGTAAGTAGTTGTTAACAACAACCGACTATTTTTATAGTTAGGGAAAGTGTCACAGAAACTATACCGCTTCGATTTATTCGAAGTAAGGGTGAAAAGAGTGGAGGTAAGAGCTCCCAATTTTAATTGGTGACAATTAAAAATGACAAACCCTACTTGGTGCAAGATCAAATCGTTAACTATTGTTAACAGGTGGATCGCTCTGAATTTAACAGCAATGTTAAATCAAGATAAATAATTGCCAGCTATTAATTTAATAGCCACAGAATTCGGCTTATTCTTATTAAAGAAATATTAATTAATATCAAAAAATCCTGCTTAATGGCAGGGTTTTTTGATATGTTTAGGGCGTAAAAAGAGTTGAATTAGTAACAGAATTTAGATTTAATGGAGGGGCGATATTTGAAGAAGAGGTTTCAAAATAAATTTGTTTAGTAATAATTTTTGTTTTTCCAATTCGATTAGTAGCTTTAATGCTTATTTCATTTAATCCCGGTTTGAGTTGAATGGGTTCGGAAAATTTTCCATCATCGCTTAAATAAATTTCTTTACCATTAATAGTTATGTAGCTATGAGGTTGACCTTCCCCTTCAATAATAAAAGGATTATCAGATGTTTGAATATTTTCAAAAAGAGGAGAATTTATTTTTAGAGGTGGCTCTCCAAATAAAATCCGACTTTGAAATAAAATAAATCCAAGAGCGGTAAAAATTATGGCAATAATTGGCGCATAATGAAAAGTTTTAAAAAGTTGACTCGGCACTTTTTCTTTTGAATCAAAACGATTAGTTGGAAGCATATCTAATAAAGGAGGCATTATATTGTTATATTCTTTTAAATAAAGATTCCATAAATTTTCTTCGTCAATATCTAAAATAGAGGCAATTTTTTGTAAATAGCCCTTAACAAAAACATTAGCCGGCAATTCATTAAACTTATTTTCCAACAAAGCAGAAATATAATTTTCGGAAACACTCGTTAAGCGGCTAAGATCTTCAACAGTAAAATTTTTTTCTCCCATTTTTTGAAGCAAAAATTCGGAAAACATAATTTTATTTTTTATTCTTCGTTTTCTAATTCATCTTCGGTTTCAAAACCTTCTTCAAAATTTTCTAATGATTCAGATGATTCTAATTGAGAAGCATTGGTTTTTATTAAAACTTCTCGCGGTTTGGCGCCATCACCCGGACCAATAACTCCACGTTCTTCAAGTAAATCAAGTAAGCGAGCAGCGCGAGCATAACCAACTCTTAAACGACGTTGTAAAAATGAAGCCGAAGCTTTCTGAGTGGTTACCACCACTTTATAGGCCTCAGGATATAATTCGTCCATTTCTAAACTATCAGCATAATTATTATTTAAAGAAATTTCTTCCATTTGTTTTTCTAATGCTTTATCAAAATCTAATTGCTCTTCATCATTAAATTCATAATCTTTATTATGTTCAACGATATATTTTACTATTTTTTGTACTTCTCCTTCAGAAATAAAAATACCTTGAATACGTATAGGTTTTGATGTATCACCAGATAAATAAAGCATATCACCACGACCCAAAAGTCTTTCTGCTCCAGCCATATCTAATATTGTGCGAGAATCAACTTGACTTGCTACTTGGAGAGCAATACGAGAAGTAATATTGGCTTTAATTAATCCGGTAACTACTTCCACTGATGGTCTTTGGGTAGAAACTATTAAGTGAATGCCAGTAGCGCGAGCCATTTGGGCCAGACGAACAATAGCTGCTTCGATTTCTCTTCCAAAGGCTACCATTAAATCAGCTAATTCATCAATGACAATAACAATATAAGGCATAAGGGGCTTTTTTTCTTTCATCATTTTTTGATTATAAGTACTAATATCCCTTACATTATTAGCTAATAATTCATTATATCTTTCGTCCATTTCATTAACCGCCCATCTTAAAGCCGAAATAGTTTTTTTGGGATTAGTAATAGTTTCTGAAATTAAATGAGGGAGTTTATTATAAGCCGAAAGTTCCACTCTTTTAGGGTCAATTAAAATAAATTTGAGAGTTTCAGGTGTATTTTTAAATAATAAACTACAAATTAAAGAATGAATGGTAATCGATTTTCCTGAGCCAGTACTACCAGCTACTAATAAATGAGGCATTTTTGCTAAATCAACATAAACGGGTGACCCAGAAACATCTCTTCCCAAAGGAAAGGTTAACAAATCACTTTCTAAAAATTTGTTATTGTTTAGCAAATTATGCAGTCGGACAATTAATTTTTGTTTATTAGGAATTTCAATACCTACTAATGATTGGCCGGGAATAGGAGCTTCAATTCTAATTGGATGAGCAGCTAAGGCCAGTGAAAGATCATTTTGAAGAGCGACGATTCTTGATAATTTAACTCCTTCAGCTGGTTTTAGGGTGTAGCGAGTAACCGTTGGCCCGACAAAAACTTCTCCCATTTCTACGGGAATACCAAAATTAGCCAAAGTTCTTTTAATAATGTTAGCATTAGCTTTAATATCGCCACTGGTTGGTTTGCCACTTTCTGATTCTAATAAATTTAAAGGTGGAAAATTCCAATTGGTAATGATATTTTTATTAAAAAGAAAATCATTTTTATTTTTTTCATTTTGATTCAGATTTTCTTTAACAATATTTTTGATATTTTTTGTTTCTGGTTTTTTTTCTTCTTCATTGTCTTTTATTTTTATTTCTTTAATGGGTTCAATAATATTATCAGTTAATTTATCTTCTTTCTTTTCTTTTTTTAATTTTAATGACCATCCAAAAACAATAACTAAGCCAATTAAAAAAATAATTAAACAAAAAACTATACCTCCCCAAAAACCAAAAACGTTTTCTACATAACCAATTTGTTTTCCTAAAAATCCAGTTGATAAAGGTTTAATTAAATCAGAAATTCCCAATACACCAATAATTGAAAGTAATAATCCAACAAAAGTAGAAAGATAAATATTTTTTCGCAATGAACCGGTTAAAAAAATTAAGCCGGCTATTATTAAAGAAACAGGTAAAAGAAAATAGACCCAACCAAACAAAAAATAAAAAGAATCATAAAGAAAAAAACCAAAAGGTCCGGCTAATTTAAAAAAACTCAAAATAACTAGAATAGCTAATCCTAAACAAACAATACCCATAATGCTTTTTTTAATTTCTGATTCTACTTGCCATTTTAATCCATTAGGAATCTTTTTTTCCATTTCTTTTTTTCTTTCTTTTAATTCTTTTTTTTCGTTTTTCGTTTTTTTATTTTTTTTCATAACTTTATTTTATAAATATATTAATTTTATTCTTCTAAAAATCCAATAATTACAAAAAATTGTTTATAAAGTTTTAAAAAATATTTTATTTCTTTCGGATCTAAAGCAAAAGAAGGATTCTCAACTATTTTATTATAAGCATAAATTCCTACTAATAATTTTGATTTGTCCGATTCATTAAATTCGGCTATTCTTAAATTTTTAATTTTTTCAATTGCATCATTTCCGGCTAATGTTACTCTATTTAAAACTTCATTTAATAACTCATTCATCAAAATGAATCCTTGTTTCATCGATTCTTCATTATCTGATTCAATTAATTTTTCAATATTTTTCCAAACTTTTAAAGAATGTTTTTTTTCTTTTTTTCCAGTGGCTTGATAAAATTTATATTTTTCTATTGAGTCGGCTATTTTATTAGTTTTTCTAATTAAAATTATCCAAATAATAAATAAAATAATAGTGATAATAATGCCAATTAATTTTAGCATTTTAATAATAGGAATATCAAAAAAAACCTCAATTTTTTCGGAAAAAATTTTTAATGATTCTCCTAAATTTTTTGATAATTCTAATAGTTGATTAAAGGGATCGTCGTTCATGTGTTGATTGTTCTAATAAATAAGCGGCATTAAGCATTGTCGCTTCCTGAAAATGATTAGCTAAAAATTGAAAACCATAGGGTAGTTTATTTTCACCATAAATTGGCAAAGAAATAGCGGGAAGCCCAGCAATATTAGCTGGAACGGTAAAAATATCAGATAAATACATTTCTAGCGGATCATTTATTTTTTCATTAAATTTAAAGGCTGTTGTTGGCGTGGTGGGTAAAACAATTAAATCAACTTTTTTAAAAACTTCTTCAAATTCTTTTTTAATTAAAGTTTGAACTAATCGAGCTTTATGATAGAAGGCATCATAATAACCACTGGATAAAACAAACGTTCCTAAAACAATTCGCCTTTTAACTTCCGAGCCAAAATATTCGCCTCGTGTTTCAAAATAAATATCTTTTAGAGAGCCAGTTTTATCAGATGGCGAATAACGTAATCCATCAAATCTTGCCAAATTACTACTAGCTTCAGCAGGCATTAAAACATAATAACAAGCCAAACTTAAAGAAAGATGAGGAATGGAAATTTCTTCAATGCTAGCGCCTAAATTTTCTAATTGTTTTAAGTTTTTTTGAAAAGCAATAGCCAAATCTTTTTCTAAAGAATTTAAATTAATTTCTTTAATAATTCCTATTTTTAATCCTTTTAAATCGTCTTTATTATAAATAGAATTAGCTTGAAATTGAAAATTTTCACTACTATTATCATATTTATCTTTGCCAACAATTGCTTCTAATAAAATAGCGGCATCTTCAACGGTTTTGGCCAGAGGACCAATTTGATCAAGTGAAGAAGCCAAGGCAATTAATCCAAAACGAGAAACAGCGCCATAAGTTGGTTTTAAGCCAACAAGACCACAAAAAGAAGCTGGTTGACGAACAGAGCCGCCAGTGTCAGAACCAAGAGCAGCGACGGATTGATGAGAAGCAATGGCAGCAGCTGAACCACCACTTGATCCACCCGGCACTCGGGTTAAATCCAGCGGATTTTTTGTTTTTCTAAAAGCAGAAGTTTCGGTTGATGAGCCCATCGCAAACTCATCTATATTAGTTTTTCCTAAAAATATTGCTCCTTGCTTTTTTAATTTTTCAATTGCCGTAGCATTATAAGCAGCTTTATAATTAGCTAAAATTTTAGAACCAGCAGTGGTTAAGGTATTTTTTATTAAAATATTGTCTTTAATTGCTAAAGGTACACCGGCTAATAAGGAAATTTCTTCTCCAGCCGCAATTTTTTTATCTATTTCATTAGCTTGACGCAAAGCCTCATCTTTGAGTAAAAGTTTATAAGCATCGATTTCTTTGTCTTTTTTTTCAATATAATCAAAAAATTCTTTTGTTAAATCAAAAGCGCTAAATTCTTTACTCGTTAATAAAAAATGAATTTTTTTGATTGTTAATTCGTGTAAAGTAATCATAAATTAAAAAATTGGTGGAATTTCTAACCACTTATCTTTTCGTTGATAAAAACTATCTATTAAATCATCATTTTCAAAATCAAAGTTTTTTTCGTTTAAATATTCTAAATCTTTGTTGGTTTTTATTTTTAATAGTTCTTCATCTAAATTTATAAAAGAAGTATCAATTTCTTGGAGTTGTTTTACATAATTAAGAATAGCATTAAGATCCGCTTCTAATTTAGGTTTTTCCGCTTCAGTTATTTTTATTCGGCTTAATTCTGAAAGATAATCAATAGTTTTTTTATTAACAAGAGGTTCTTTTTCCATTGGTTTTATTTTAACACAAAAAATTAAAATTAAAAGTTTTTAGAATGACTGCTGTTTTTTAGTGTCATCCTGAACGTAGTGAAGGATCCCTCGGCTTTCAGCAACAATCAACAATCACTGCTGTGGATGGGATTCCTGCCTCTCGGCAGGCAGGCTTCAACCCCTGCCTACCGGCGGGCAGGGCTAACGCTCAGAATGACAACCTCCATTTTGTCATCCTGAAGGCCTGCCTGCCGAGAGGTAGGCGAAGCCTGAAGGATCCCATGCCAACTAATAAGCGATTATCACTGCTGTGGATGGGATTCTTCGTTTCACTCAGAATGACGCCCCTCACCGATGTCATCTTGAGACCCGTCGTAGGCGGGGCCCGCCTACGACGGGCAGGGATAACGTTCAGAATGACATAAATTGTCATTTAAAAAATTTAAACTATTTTATTTCAAAGCGTACTTCGTCGCCTTCTTTGATTTGGTGTTTTTGACAAAAACCTCCATTAACCTCTAAAACATATTTGGCTTTTTTCTGAGAAGTATAGGAAGGGCAATTTTTTTGTTGGCAGGGTTCAAAATTTTCTTTTATTTCAACAATTTTTTTATCGCGAGAAATAAAAATTAAATCAAGAGGAATATAAGTATTTTTCATCCAAAAACTTTTTCTAGATTCATCAAGAAAAACAAAAAGCATTCCTTGGTTTTCGGGCAAATTCTTTACATTCATTAATCCTTTTGTTTGTTGCAAAATAGTTTGAGCTAATTGAGCCTCTATTTTTATATTTTGTTTAGGAAAAAAAATTTCTGTTTTTTTGTTTTTCGAAACGAAATAAATGCTTAAAAATATGATAATTAAAAGAATAGTTAAAATAATCATTATATTTTTTTTCATTTTATTTATGCAACATTAACGATGGGCAGCTTTAATTAATCTTTCCATCATTGCTTTGCCCAAATTAACTTCTTTAATTTTTTCAGCCAAAATAATTTCAGCTGGGCCATCATCTAACTGGTGAAGATAATCAAAAAAATTACTAGCGGCTTCTTTAAAATCGCCTTGAGAAGATAAAATTTTATAATCACTAAGAATTTTTTTATTGTTGATTTTTTGAAAAGCTAAATAGCCAATTTTTTGTTTATTATTTTTTAAATATTTAGGAATTTCTTTTTCGTTATTAATAATAATTAATGGTTTTTGAGGAGCATAGTGATTTTTTAAGTTGCCCGGCGCTAAAACTTTTCGGCTTTTTTTAGTGGGAATAATAATTTTGCCAATTATTTTTTCAATATTTTCAATTGGCAAACCGCCCATTCGTAACACCACTGGTTTTTTATTTTTTTCTATTGATAAAATTGTTGATTCCACTCCACAGGTTGTTTTGCCGCCATCCAAAATTAATTTTGTTTTATTCCCTAATTGTTTTAAAACGTGTTGAGCCGTGGTGGGGCTTAAATGAGTAAATAAATTAGCGCTGGGAGCAGCAATGGGAGAATTTAATTCTTGAATTAAAGATAAAGCAATAATATTTGAAGGCATTCGGATGGCGACGGTTTCTAGGCCAGCAGTAATTAAATAAGAAATTCTTTTTTGTTTTGGTAAAATTAAAGTTAGAGGACCAGGCCAAAAATGTTTAGCCAAAAGATAAATTCTTTCATCTTCTATTTTTGCTACTTCTTCTAATTGTTTTAAGTTAGCAATATGAACAATTAATGGATCAAAAAATGGTCGTTGTTTAATTTCAAAAATTTTAGCTACTGATTTTTTATTATAAATATTAGCACCCAATCCATAAACCGTTTCAGTAGGAAAAGCAATGGGCTCACCTTTTTTTAAAAAATTAGCAGCTTTTTTAATGTTTTTATAAGAATAGCCATTAACAATCATAAAAATATTATACAAAATTCTACTCTTAAAATGCAAATTTTTTAATATTATCTTGAACATAGCTCTCACTGATGTCATTCTGATGGCCCGCCTACCGTAGGTGGGTGAAGGATTCCATGGATTTCAGTATTGTGTAACTATCATTGTCTTGCCCCGTCGTCGCTCGCGTGTCCCGCAAAAAATATTCTTCGCATTTTTTGATTTGGCATGCCCCTTTCTTTTTATTTTTTCCTTTAAGAAAAGAAAATTTTTTTCCTCCACTTTCTGCGCCAGCAGAAAGTGGAGGCAAACATCAGATATGCTGAAATGTTATACGTAATTGTCTTCAGGACGCTAGGAATAAAAGATTTTAAAAATATAGAAATTTATGATATGATGAAAAATGATGGAAACAAATATCATATTGTTGATCACATTGATTATATGCCTATTACTCAATAATTATATTGGTTTATATATCTCACGCAAGCATGGCACTAAAATACCACGGTGGTCAAGCATAGTAAAAAGTAGAGATTATACATTTTATCTCATTTATATCTTTTATATAGCACTTATTGTTAATGCCATCATCTCTATACTCAAAGAGAAATACATATTTTTACTTGCTTTACTTGGTTTTATCCTAATTCTCCTTAGCGCATATATAAATTTCGTGGCAAGAAGAGATTTGGCTAGATACTGGACACCTTTTGCGAGTACAGGAAAAGAGCAAAAACTCGTAAAAACCGGAATTTATGCAAAAGTTAGGCATCCTATTTATTTATCAGGCTTAATTTTATCATTGGGTTTTACACTCATCGCTGGAAATTTATATGGCCTTTTATTTTTTACCTTATCTTTGGTAGCTTTTGTCATACGAATAAAAAAAGAAGAAAGAGAGCTAATTACAAGATTTGGTGAAGAATACAGACAATACGCAAAAGAGACCCCTCTATTAATACCAAAATTGAAAGGAAAATGAGAGATGGTATCATGGTGTTCTTTTGCCGATTCTGCGAATTGATTCGCAATTTTGCATCAGTCAGCGTCAGAATTTTGTTCAAAATGAGTTCTGACTTTTTCTAACAAATATCACTATAATTATGGCTAGAAGCAAGCCAACTGCTTGGCTTGCGTAAAAAATTACTAAAATAAGTAATGGCGGCGAAATTCTAAAATAATTTCGCCGCTATTTAATT
>JAAZHW010000056.1 GCA_012510515.1 Parcubacteria group bacterium | reverse complement strand
GGTTATGGCCGAGCTAATAAAAATGAAGTTTCTTTGATGGTTAAAAAAATTCTCAAACTTAAAAAAATTCCCAAATTAGACGATACAAGCGATGCTTTAGCTTGCGCTATTACTGCTTATTATTTTTCTAAAAAATAATGTTTTTACTTAAAATTTAATAAAAAAAGAGGAAAAAATAAACGATTATCCACAACTAATCCACTTTTGGTAATATAATATTTTTATAGTATTTATTATAATCATTTTAACTTTAAACTTTCCCAATTTTTAAAAAAATTAATTATTATGGATAACAAAGAACTTTGGCAATCAACATTAGGAGAATTAGAACTCCAAATCACTAAACCTAATTTTCAAACATGGTTTAAAAATAGTGATTTAATAGAAAAAGGAGATGACTATATTGTCATTGGTCTTGAAAGTGCTTTTGCCAAAGAATGGGTGGAAACAAAATATCACAAATTAATTTTAAAAATTGTAAGAAATTTTGAACCAGAAATAAAAGAAATTCGTTATCAAATTCAACCCCCCACTAAACCAGCCACTATTATTTCTAAAAAGAAAGTTACCCCCTCTCAAGAAACTGAAGTTTTAAATATTTCTGAATTTAATATTGACCCTAGAACTAATCTTAATTCTCGTTATACTTTTCAAAATTTTATCGTGGGCGCTAATAATGAATTAGCTTACTCTGCTGCTACCGCCATAATAAAAGATTTAGGAAAAAAATATAATCCTTTATTTATTTATGGTGGTGTCGGTTTAGGTAAAACTCATTTAATTCAAGCCACTGGTAATGAATTAAAAAAAATATATAAAAACAAAATTGGTGTAAGATATGTTTCTACTGAAACTTTTGTTAATGAAGTAATTAATGGTATCAAAAATAAACGAATGGAAGATGTTAAAAATAAATATCGCAAAGTTGACGTTTTAATTGTTGATGATATTCAATTTATTGCTGGTAAAGAAAAAACCCAAGAGGAATTTTTTCACACTTTCAATACTTTATATGAAAATAATAAACAAATAATTATTTCTTCTGATCGTTCGCCCTATCTTTTATCTACCTTAGAAGAACGATTACGTTCGCGTTTTGAAGGAGGAATGGTAGCGGATATATCTTATCCAGATTTTGAAACACGAATGGCTATTTTAAAATTAAAACTTCAATCTCAACATAGTGATTTCTTTATTTCTGATGATATTTTATCACTTATTGCTGAAAAATTTCCTTATAATATTCGCGAATTAGAGGGCGCTTTAACGCGATTATTAGGAATATTAAAAATTAGAAAATTAAATCCCACTAAACAAAATATTGAAAATTTATTAAATGAAATTACTAATCAACGCGTAATGATTGTTAGTCCGGAATTAGTAATTAAAACGGTTGGTGAATTTTATAGTATTTCAGAAAAAGAATTATTAAGTCATTCTCGAAAAAAAGAATTAGTAAAACCTCGCCAAATTGTAATGTATTTTTTAAGAGAATATCTTAAATATTCTCTTCCTACTATTGCCAGAAAAATGGGTAATAGAGATCATACTACTGTTCTTCATGCTTATAATAAAATTTCTCAAGAATTAACTAAAAATTATCTTTTAAGTCAAGAAATAAATTTAATTAAAGAAAAAATTTATAATAAACACTAATAATTCCTCTTTATCCAATAATATTAAATATTTATTCCTCTCTTTATTCACAATTAATCCAATGCTATAATAATAAAGAAAGTAATATTTAATCAAATAAAAATTAAAAAATTAAAAAAATTTTATTAAAAAAACGTCGTCTCTATTATAACTACTTAATATATATATGAAAATAATAATAATGAAGGAAAATTTAAAAAAAGCTTTTGGTAATGTCGAGGGAGGTATTGGCAATGGTATGATGCTTCCAATTTTAAAAAATGTTTTAATTACTACTGATAAGGGTAGAATTAAAATAAGTTCCACTAATTTAGAAATTGCTATTACCAGTTTTATTAATGGAAAAATTGTGGAAGAAGGGGGGATAACTGTACCAGCTAATATTTTGGGCGGAATATTAAATAATATTACTGAACAAAAAATAGAATTAATTTCCACTGATTCAAAATTAAAAATAAAAACTGATAAATCTGAAAATGTTATTCAAGGAATTAAAGATAGTGAATTTCCTATCATTCCTCAAATTAAATCTGATAGTTTTATAGAATTAAAAGGGGATATTTTAAAAAAAAGTCTTAATCAAATTATAAATGCTGCTTTTCCTTCTAATCGCCGG
Organism: Parcubacteria group bacterium; assembly: GCA_012510515.1. Taxonomy (GTDB): domain Bacteria; phylum Patescibacteriota; class Minisyncoccia; order UBA6257; family JAAZHW01; genus JAAZHW01. The sequence goes on along the minus strand of JAAZHW010000056.1, from coordinate 931 downwards.
GTAGAATTAAATGGTATTTTATTTTTTCTTAATAATGAATTAAGACTAGTGGCAACAGATACTTTTCGGTTAGCAGAAAAAATAATAAATGATAATGAATTTGAAAGTAATATTAATGAATTAAAAGCTATTATTCCTTTAAAAGTTATTCAAGAATTTTTAAAAATTTGCAAAGAAGATAAAAATGTTAAAATTTATTTTGACCCTCATCAAGTTTTATTTGATTTAGAAGATGTTCAAATTATTGCTCGATTAATTGAAGGAGATTTTCCTGATTATCAATCAATTATTCCTAAAAATTTTATTACTAATGTTATAATAGACAAAGAATCATTATATGAGGCAATTCGATTAGCCGCTATTTTTTCTTCAAAAATTAATAATGTTAATATTAAATTAAAAACACCTAATAAATTAATTATATCTAATGAAGAATCTACCATAGGAGAAAATAAATCAGAATTAGAAGCTGAAATAAAAGGTGAAAATCAAGAATTAATATTTAATTGGCATTATTTTTTAGATGGATTAAGGGGTGTTGATGGTGAAAATGTTTTTTTAGGTTTTAATAGTGATGTTAAACCATTATTAATAAAGTCACCCAATAAAGATGATTATTTCTACGTTTTAATGCCTATTAAAAATGATTAATTATTTGAATTAAATAGTTATTTTGAGTGTTAGCTTTACCCGCCGTAGGCGGGTCCGCCTACGGCGGGCAGGCTACGTTTAGAATGACGCTCTCACCGATGTCATCCTGAAGGCGAAGCCTGAAGGATCCCTTGGATTTCAGTATTGTGCGACTATCATTACTGTGCGTGGAATTCTTCCCTGCCTGCCGACAGGCAGGGCTGACGTTCAGAATGACATTTTCACCGATGTCATCCTGAGGGCGAAGCCCCTGCCTACCGGCAGGCAGGCGAAGGATCCC
>JAAZHW010000055.1 GCA_012510515.1 Parcubacteria group bacterium | reverse complement strand
TTCAAGCAACCAAAGAGGATCTCCATGGCTAATAATAATAATTTTTTTATTGTTTTGTTCTTTGTTAATTTTTTTAAAAAAATCAAACATCCGTTTACTACATTGATTCAAATTTTCTCCTTGAGGAATTTTTTTAGTAAATCTTTCTAAAAAATTTTTAAAATAAACGTGATAAGTATCTGGGTGGCAACCATTAAAAATACCAAAATCTAATTCCCTTAATTGGGCAGAAAAAATTATTGGTTTTTTAATTTTTTTAGCAATAATTTGAGCTGTTTGCTTAGTGCGATTTAAATCTGATGAATAAATTATATCTATATTATTTTTTTGAAAATAAAAAGATAATTTTTCAATTTGTTTTTTGCCGTTAGGTGTTAGGTGAGAAATTTTGATTTCTGGCCAACTAGAAAGCCAAGCTGGTTCAATATTAGAAAAAGCTTCGCCATGACGTAATAAATAATAATCGTTATTTAATTTTATTTTTGTCATAATAGATGAAGTATACGATAAAAAACACAAAATGCAAAATAATTCATTGTCTTAATGACGTAGGAATAGCGCAGGAAAAAGAATCGCGCCAACTAATAATCAATTATCACTGCTTTTTTTAGCGTCATCCTGAACGTAGCCTGCCCGCTGGTAGAAAAGTAAGGAATTCAACTTGTATTATTGCGGGCTCGTCTAATGGTAGGACATCAGCCTTTGGAGCTGAGTATCTTGGTTCGAGTCCAAGCCCTGCAGCAAATTAAATCCACTCAAATTTTCACCATCGTTTTAGCAAATTTTATTCACAAATTAAAAAAGAGATTTAAAAAGATAAAATTAAGCAGGCGGGGCTTTACCCCGCCTGCTAAATTTGTGTAAAAATAGAACGAATATTTCTAAAAGAGAATTTGTATTTAAATTCTATTCTTCGTAACCATAGCGGCAGATAACTCCATCGTAGATAGTCCAACTAGTTGAATAACTTTCAGCCATAAGGTTTGGTTCATTGTTAAAATGTTTTCTTCTAAATTCTTCTGCGCTTTCAGTATTCACTCCGGCTAAACCCCGAGCAACATATTTTTTGTTAGCTCCTTGCTCTAACAATTTTTCTCTTAATTCCATCGCTTCTTCAGTGCCAACTCCAGCTAAACTCAAAACAACATCGTCCTTGTTAGCTCCTTGTTTTAACAACTTTTTTCTTAATTCCATTGCTTCTTTAGTGCCAACTCCAACTAAACTCAAAACAATATCGTCCTTGTTAGCTCCTTGTTTTAATAACTTTTTTCTTAATTCCATTGCTTCTTTAGTGCCAACTCCGGTTAAACCCATGGCAACATAGTCTTTATCAGCTTCTTGCTCTAACAACTTTTCTCTTAATTCAATTGTTTCTTTAGTGCCAATTCCAGCTAAACCGCAAGCAACAGAGCTCTTGCTAGCTCCTTGTTTTAATAACTTTTCTCTTAATTCCATTGATTCTTTGGTGCCAACTCCAGCTAAACCCCAAGCAATATCATTCTTATCAGCTCCTTGCTCTAACCACCTTTCTCTTAATTCCATTGATTCTTTAGTGCCAACTCCGGCTAAACCCAAGGTAATATAGTCTTTGTCAGCTCCTTGTTTTAATAACTTTTCTCTTAATTCCATTGATTCTTTAGTGCCAACTCCGGTTAAACCCAAGGCAACAGCGTTCTTGTCAGCTCCTTGCTCTAATAACTTTTCTCTTAATTCCATCGATTCTTTAGTGCCAATTCCAGCTAAACTCCAAGCAACAGAGTTTTTCTCAGCTCCTTGCTCTAAAGCCTTTTCAAGATTAGCAACAATTGTTTTAACTTCAGATTCATAATCTCTTTCTTCTGTTTCGTTTTCATAAAGAGCTTCAATTTTGTTTAATAATTCAATTTTTCTTTGATAATCTTCAATTGT
>JAAZHW010000054.1 GCA_012510515.1 Parcubacteria group bacterium | reverse complement strand
GTTTTTATCTGTTTGTTTATTTTAGATATTTTTTTGTGGTTTGGCATTTTCAAAGAAAATGAAAAATTAGAAATGGATTTTTTAGATGTTGGGCAAGGCGATGCAACGTTGATAAAATTTCCTTTTTCCGGAGAGATTTTAATTGATTCGGGCGATGGCCAACAAATTAAAACTGCTTTATCGTCAGTAAAAAATTATTTTAATCGTCATATAGATGTTTGGATTTTAAGTCATGCTAATTTAGATCATTATGGCGGTTTTTTAAAGTTAATTGAAACCAATCCACCTCAAATTTTTATTTATAATGGTTTTGATTCAGAAGGGACAACTTTTTTATTATTAAAAAAATTATTAAAAGAAAAAAATATTCCTATAGTCACTCTTTATCAAGGCGATAAAATAAAAATTGGCGATTCTTATTTTAGTATTTTATGGCCACCAAAAAATAAAGAAATAAAAGATTTAAACGATAGCTCTTTAATTTTACGTTTAGTTGACAAAAAACATTCGGCTTTGTTTTTGGGCGATGCCTCAACAAAAATTTCGGATAATTTAATTAATCAGCAATCAGAAATATTAAAAATGAGTCATCACGGGTCAAAGACAGCTACTAGTGAAGAAATTATTAGATTAATAAAACCATCAATTGCTTTGATTGGAGTGGGGTTAAATAATTCTTTTCATCATCCTCATGATGAAGTAATTAATTTATTAAAAAAATTTGATGTAAAAATTTTTCGAACCGATTTGAATGGAACAATAAAAATAATTTTTGATGATAAAATTTTAATCAAAGAAAAGAAATAAATAATTAAAATTAAAACCACTTTTTGATTTTAATTATAGTAAGAAATATTAAAGTAATAAAAGTTATTAAGGCTATAACATACCAAAAACCATAAAGAGATGTTGAAAAAGGAATAAAATCAATATTCATCCCAAACATATTAGGAATAACCGAAAAAGGAAACATTATAAAAGTAATAATGGTTAGAATTTTAACTATTTCGTTGGTTTTGCTTTCAAAAAAAGTATTATTAGTATTTTCTAACGATTCAATTGTTTCTTTAAGATTGTCTAAATTAATCCAAACTTTTTCATAATCACCAAGCAAATCATTGAAATAAATTTCCAAATCTTTGCCAAAAAATTGAACCCCTTTTTGTTTTAAAGATTCTAAAATTGGATGTTGCGGTCTAGCAATAAGGCGCTGATTTAAAACATCTCTTTTAATAATGGCAATTTTTTTAATTAATTCTTTATGATTTTCTTTTTCAAATAATTCGTCTTCTATTTTTTGAATTTTATCATGAATGTGAACCAGTTGTCTTAAAGAAAAAGTTAAACCTTCTTCTAATATATAATAAAGAAGATGAGCGGGCGTTTGATTGAGATAATAATTTGACAGATCATTTTTTAAGGAATCAAAAATTTGGTCAATCATTATATAATTTTGATAGCGAACAGTAATAATTGAGTCTTTAGTTAAAAGAAAATCAATTTCTATTGCTTTAGAATTTTGCTCTTCTTCGTTGTAATTGGGTAAATAATAAACGATAAACATTAAACGGTCGTAAATTTCAATTTTTGTTCGAGTTGACGGTTCTTTTAACTCAGAAATTAAAATTTCATGAAGATCATACTTTTGTTTTAGATGATTCAAGTCTTCGTCGGTAGGATTGACTAAATCAATCCAATTTATTTGCGAATTAATTTCTTTTTTCATATTAAATAGTATAACATAGAAAAAGTAAAAATCAAAAGCGATTCTTGACAGTTAATTTTTTATTTGTTAAAGTATTTAGCATAAAAATAAAATATGCCAACAATAAATCAATTAGTTAAAAAAGGAAGAAAACCAATTAACTATAAAAGCAAAGCGGTAGCTTTAGGTTGGGGCTTTAATTATAAAAAAAATCGTCCGGTAAAATATCCCTCTCCTTTTAAAAGAGGAGTTTGTACAAAAGTATTTACTACCACCCCCAAAAAACCAAACTCTGCTTTACGAAAAGTAGCGAGAGTAAGATTGACTAATGGCACTGAAGTTACTGCTTATATTCCCGGTATCGGACATAATTTACAAGAGCATTCGGTTGTATTAATTAGAGGAGGGCGAGTAAAAGATTTGCCCGGTGTTCGCTATCATATTGTCAGAGGCGTTCTCGATGCTTCAGGTGTTTCTAATCGTCGACAGCAACGTTCCAAATATGGGGCTAAAAAATCTCAAAAATAATTATGAGAAAAACTCATCGTTCTAAAAAAAATATTGAACCAGATTTAATTTATAATAGACCAGAATGCAGCCAGTTTATTAATTATTTAATTGTGCGAGGTCAAAAAGCAACAGCCGAAAATAATTTTTATAAAGCAATGGAATTAATTAAAGAAAGGACCAAAAAAGACCCTATAGAAGTTTTTGATTTAGCTATTAAAAACGCTTCGCCACTAGTGGAAGTAAAATCTCAACGTGTTGGTGGCGCCAATTATCAAGTTCCTCAAGAGGTAAAACCCGATCGTCAATTTACTTTAGCTTGTCGTTGGATTATCCAAGCTGTTAGAGGAAGAAGAGGAAAACCAACATATGAAAAATTAGCCGATGAAATTATTGCCGCTAGTCAGAATGAAGGAGCGGCCATTAAAAAGAAATTAGACACGCATCGAATTGCTGAAGCTAATCGAGCTTTTGCTCATTTTTCATGGTAAATTATTATTTTTATAATTTGTCTACCTAATTTAATTTAAGTAATTTTTAATTATTAATTATATGCGAGAATATCCCATAGAAAAAACAAGAGATATTGGAATTATTGCTCATATTGATGCTGGAAAAACTACGGTTAGTGAGCGTATTTTGTATTATACTTGTGTTTCTCATAAAATTGGTGAAGTTCACGAAGGAGAAGCAATTATGGATTGGATGGATCAGGAAAGAGAACGAGGTATTACTATTACTTCAGCGGCGACTACTTGTTTTTGGACTCAAACTTATAAAACTCCAGAAGAACGAGCTAAAAAAGAATACAGAATTAATTTAATTGATACACCCGGTCATATTGATTTTACTGTAGAAGTTCAGCGTTCGTTAAGGGTGCTTGATGGGGCAGTGGTTGTTTTTGATGGCGTAGCAGGAGTTGAACCTCAATCAGAAACAGTTTGGCATCAAGCAGATAAATTTAAAGTTCCCCGAATTTGTTTTATTAATAAATTAGATCGAATGGGAGCAAGTTTTATTAAATCACTGGATTCAATTAAAGAGCGTTTAAATCCTAATGCCATACCAGTTCAATTAAACATAGGTACAGAGCAAGATTTTACCGGTGTGATTGATTTGTTACAGATGAAAGCCTATACTTTTGGTGGAGAAAAGGGAGAAAATTTTGATGAAATAAAAATTCCGGAAAATTTAGTTGCTGAAGCTGAAAAAATGCATCACGAATTAATAGAAAAAATAGTAGAAAACGATGAGGGTTTAATGAATCGATATTTAGAAGGAGAAGAAATTGGTATCGATGATTTAAGAAAAAATTTAAGAAAAGCTACGATTGAGGGAAAAATTATTCCTGTTTTTTGTGGTTCAGCCTTAAGAAATAAAGGGGTGCAATTTTTATTAGATGGTATAGTTGACTATTTACCTTCACCTCTTGATTTGCCACCTGTTAAGGGATTTGATCCTAAAACTGGTGAAGAAATAGAAAGAAAAGCTAGTGATGATGAACCCTTTACAGCTTTAGCTTTTAAAGTAGCTACTGATCCTTTTGTTGGCAGTTTAACTTATTTTCGAGTTTATTCAGGAATTTTAACTCGAGGTAGTTATGTTTATAATGCTTCAAAAAACCAAAAAGAAAGAGCCGGTCGAATTGTGCGAATGCATTCTAATCATCGAGAAGAAGTAGAAGAAATTTTTGCTGGAGATATTGCAGCGCTTGTTGGTTTGAAATCAACAACAACCGGTGATACGTTGTGTGATGAAAATCATCCAATTATTTTGGAAAAAATTGAATTTCCAGAGCCGGTTATTTCAATGCGAATTGAGCCAAAAACAAAAGCTGATCAAGAAAAGATGGGTGTAGCTTTACGAAAATTAGCCGAAGAAGATCCTACTTTTCAAATTCATTCTGATCAAGAAACTGGTGAAACAATTATTTCCGGAATGGGTGAACTTCATTTAGATGTATTAGTAGATAGAATGCGTCGAGAATTTAAAGTAGATGTAAATACTGGGCGGCCACAAGTAGCTTATAAAGAAACAATTAAAGGAATGGCCGAGGCAGAGGGTAAATATATTCGTCAAAGTGGAGGGCGTGGTCAATATGGTCATGTTTGGTTAAGAGTAGAGCCTTTAGAAAGAGGCAAGCATTTTGATTTTGTTAATCAAATTAGAAGTGGAGCTATTCCCCAAGAATTTATTCCGGCAGTGGAAAAAGGAGTTAAAGAAGCTGTGCAGAAAGGTGTTATTGCCGGTTATCCACTGGAAGATATTTCCATCACTCTTTATGACGGATCTTTTCATGAAGTTGATTCTTCGGAATTTGCTTTTAAGATTGCAGCCTCAATGGCTTTACAAGAAGCGGTTAAAAATGCTAATCCAATTATTTTAGAACCAATTATGAAAGTGCAAGTAATTGCGCCGGCGAAATTTTTGGGCGATGTTACGGGTGATTTAAATTCTCGTCAAGCGCGAATTGAACAAATTTCTGATCGTTTAGATACAAAAGTTATTGATGCTAAAGTGCCATTAGCCGAAATGTTTGGCTACGTTACTAATCTTCGCTCACTTACTGAAGGACGAGGTTTTATTACAATGGAATTTGATCACTACGAAGAAGTGCCAAGACATATTGCAGAACAAATTATTTCTGGTCATAAGTAGTTTCTCTAAGAGAAATTTTTAATTGGTCGCTTAGAGAAACTAAGCGACCTTTTTTATTTAGAGATTTTTTAATAAAAAATTTTCTTGCAAAAAAGGTCAAAAATTTTATAATAAAATTATTCAAAAATAAAAATACAAATATGCAATCATTATCAGAAATTGAAAAACAAATTTTAAATTTTTGGAAAGAAAATAAAATTTTTGAAAAATCCGTTCAAAAAGAAGCGCCTAAAGGTGATTATGTTTTTTATGATGGTCCTCCTTTTGCTACTGGTACGCCTCATTATGGTCATTTAGTGGCGAGTTTAATGAAAGATATTGTACCGCGTTATTGGACAATGAATGGTTATCGAGTTGAACGACGTTGGGGTTGGGATTGTCATGGATTGCCGATTGAAAATATTGTTGAAGAAAAATTAGGATTAAAAAATAAAAAAGATATTGAAAAAATTGGAGTAGATAAATTTAATGAAGAATGCCGCCAAAATGTTTTAATTTATGTTGAAGAATGGGAAAAAGTGATTGAACGCTGGGGGCGTTGGGTGGATATGGATAATTCTTATAAAACAATGGATTTAAGTTTTATGGAAAGTGTCTGGTGGGTTTTTAAAGAATTGTGGGAGAAAAATTTAATTTATGAAGGATATAAGGCAATGCATATTTGTCCGCATTGCGAAACAACTTTATCTCAATCTGAAGTAAGTGAAGGATATAAAGACGTAACCGATTTAGCCGTCACAATTAAATTTAAATTAAACGATGAGCCGGGTACTTATATTTTAGCTTGGACAACTACGCCATGGACATTAATTGGCAATGTAGCTTTAGCCATTGGCGAAAATATAGAATACGTAAAATTCCAAATTAATAATTCTTCAAATTTAGATGGAGTTTATATTGCTTCTAAAAATTATTTTGAGAAATATCAAAATTTTCTTTGGCAAAATAATAAAAAAGCAAAAATAGAATTATTAGAAAAAGTTTCCGCTAATGATTTAATTGGAAAAAAATATCATCCGGTTTTTGATTATTATTTAGATAAAAATTTAGCCAACAAAGAAAAGCTTTATACCATTCAATCGGCTAATTTTGTTACCACTGAAGATGGTACTGGCGTTGTTCATATTGCGCCGGCTTTTGGTGAAGATGATATGAATTTGGGTCAAGAAAAAAAATTGCCTTTTATTCAACACGTGGGAATGGACGGGAAAATTAAAGAAGAAGCAAAGGACTTTTCTGGTTTAGAAGTTAAGCCCAAAGAAGTGCCAACTTCTACTGATGAAAAAGTTATTGAATTTTTGCGAAAGAAAAATTTAGTTTTTGAAGTAGAAAACTATTTGCATAGTTATCCGCATTGTTGGCGTTGTAATTCACCACTTTTAAATTATGTTACCACTTCATTGTTTGTTAATGTTACGACTTTAAAAAATGATTTATTAAAAAATGCTCAAAATATTAATTGGATGCCAGCGCATTTGAAAGAAGGTCGTTTCGGTAAGTGGTTAGAAGGAGCTAAAGATTGGGCAATTTCTCGCCAACGTTATTGGGGTTCAGTTATTCCTATTTGGATTTGTAAAGATTGTGGTGAAAAAAAAGTAATTGGCTCAATAAAAGAATTAGAAGATTTGAGTGGTAAAAAAATTACTGATTTACACAAACATTTTATTGATAAGATAGAATTAAAATGTGAAAAGTGTGGTGGTGTAATGAAAAGAATTCCCGACGTTTTGGATTGTTGGTTTGAATCAGGTTCAATGCCCTACGCGCAAATGCATTATCCTTTTGAAAATAAAGAAAAATTTGAAAAAAACTTTCCAGCAGAATTTATTGCTGAGGGCGTTGATCAAACGCGGGCGTGGTTTTATTATCTTCATGTTTTAGCCACCGCTTTAAAAAATAAACCCGCTTTCAAAAATGTTATTGTCAACGGTATTGTTTTAGCGGAAGATGGCAAAAAAATGTCTAAACATGAAAAAAATTATAAAGATCCTTTAGAAATAATAGAAAAATACGGCGCTGATTCCATTCGTTATTATTTAACCACTTCTCAAGTAATGAAAGCCGAAGATTTAAATTTTTCGGAAAAAGAAGTAGATGAAGTTTTAAAAAAAGTTATTCTTATCTTATTAAACGTTTTGAGTTTTTATAAACTTTACGAAATAAAAGATGGAAATAAAGATTTAAGTTTTCTTCAAAAATTAAATAATCCTTTGGATATTTGGATTGTATCTCAATTAGAATTATTAAAAAAAGAAATGACTGATTCGTATAATAATTATGACATTCCAACGGCTAATCGACCAATCAGTGATTTTATAAATGATTTGTCAACTTGGTACGTAAGGCGATCAAGAGATCGATTTAAAAATAATGAAAGAGAAGCAATTTTTACTTTAAGATATGTACTTTTGGAATTAGCTAAACTCATAGCGCCAGTAATGCCATTTATTGCCGAATATATTTACAAACAAGTCGGTGGCGAAAAAGAATCTGTGCATTTAGAATTGTGGCCAGTTGTTGATGAGAAATTAATTAATGAAGAAGTTTTAGAAAAAATGGCTATTACGAGAAAGGCGGTGGAGATTGGTTTGTCGTTGCGGGCCGAAGCTAAAATTAAAATTCGTCAGCCGTTAAAATTTATTCAATTAAAAAAAGAAGCTTTTGATAATATATATGAAGATATTATGGCAAAAATAAAATTACCTCAGCCATTAAAATTTGTTCAAGACAAAGAGAAAAAAATTTTTGATGATTTATACGATTATTTATTTAAAGATATTATAAAGGAAGAACTGAACGTAAAAGAAGTGGCTTTGGGCGATAAAGATTGGCTTGATACTGAAATTTCACTGGAATTAGAAGAAGAAGGCCTGTTGCGAGAATTAGTGCGGAGTATTAATCAATTGAGAAAAGAAATCGGATTAAAAATTGATGACAAAAATATTATTTTGAAATATCAAACTTCTGATTTTGTTTTAGAAAAAGTTTTTACTAAATTTGAAAAAGAAATTAAAAAAGAATGTTTGTTAAAAGAAATTATAAAAGAAACACAATTAGAACAAGGCAAGGAATTAAAAATTAACAATAAAGAGATAAAAATCAAATTAGATTAATTAAAATTAAAAATAAAATGATCAAAGTTTTAAACTCCCTTTCGGGAAAAAAAGAAATTTTAAAGCCACATTATGATAAAAAAATTAAAATGTTTGTTTGTGGTCCAACGGTTTTTGATATGACTCATCTAGGTCACGCGCGAACGGCTCTTAGTTTTGATATGATTGTTAAATATTTACGTTTGAAAGGATATGATGTTTTTTTCTTGCAAAACATTACCGATATTGATGATAAAATTATTAAACGCGCTAATGAGGAAGGAGTTTTGTGGAAACAAATTGCTAGAAAATACGAAAAAGTTTATTTGCAATCAATGAAATCATTGGGGATTACCGCTATAAGTCAATACGCGCGAGCCACTGATTATATTCCAGAAATTATTAATCAGGTACAACGTTTATTAGATAAGGGTTATGCTTATTTTTTAGATGATGGTATTTATTATGATTTATCTAAATTTAAAGATTACGGAAAACTTTCTAAAAGAACGACTCTTCAAGCCGAGGATGGCGTTTCGCGAATTGATGAGGCAGTTGGCAAAAGAAATCGAGGTGATTTTTGTTTGTGGAAAAAATCAAAAGCTGGTGAGCCGAAGTGGAAAAGCCCGTGGTTTTTTGGTCGGCCCGGTTGGCATATTGAAGATACTGCCATTACCGAAAAATTTTTTGGTCCTCAATACGATATTCATGGCGGTGGACGTGATTTGATGTTTCCTCATCACGAAGCAGAAATTGCTCAAATGGAAGCGTTATCAGGCAAAAAGCCATTTGTTAAATACTGGCTTCATACCGGTTTTTTAACTATTAATGGTGAAAAAATGTCTAAATCATTAAAGAATTTTATTACTGTTGATGAATTTTTACAAAAATATGAAGAGGGAGCGCGAATTTTACGGTTATTAGTATTAAAAAATCATTATCGTTTGGCGATTGATTTTAATGAAAAAATAATTGAGCAAATAAAAAAAGAATTAAAAATTTTTGATGAGTTTGAGCAGCGATTAAAATTAGTTAAAAAAGAACAAAAAGGAATTTTAAAAATGCAATTAATTAAAAAAGAATTTTATTTAGCAATGGACGATGATTTTAATACACCTAAAGCAATGGGAATAATTTTTAGTTTAATACGAAGAGCCAATCTTTTAATTGATAAAAATCAATTGAGTAAAAAAGAAGCTGGAGAAATTTTAGAATTTTTGAAAGAGATTGATAATTTTTTTGGTTTTATTTTTAGAAAAAATAAAAAAAAGGAAATGATTCCTGCTGAAGTTTTAAAATTAGTTGAAAAACGAGAAAAATATCGTCAAGAAAAAAATTTTTTTCAAGCTGATATAATGCGTAATGAAATTAAAAAACTGGGTTATCTTGTTGAAGATACATTTAATGGACCAGTAATAAAAAAATTAGAAAAATAATTTGTTTTGCAAAAGTTGTTATTCCGATTGAGAAAACAACAGCGATGGTTGCACAATTCCATGCAATGCAAATTCAGTTTGTTTAACTCAATAACTTCTGGCTACGTTCGTTCGCCCAGCGTGCTCACTCACTGAATTGTTCCCTGCCTACCGGCAGGCAGGGCTCGCTCTTCATTCTTTTTGAATCAAAAAGAATGAAACCATGCCCGCTCGCTTCACAAATTCAGCCAGAAGTTATTGAGTTAAACTGAATTAGCAGTTATTCTGAACGAAGTCCCGCCTACGGCGGACAGGGCTGTCTGTCGGTAGGCAAAGGTTGAAGCCTGCCCGCCGAAGGCGGGAATTCCACGCACATTAAAGATAGTTGTTTATTAGTTGGCAAGGGATCCTTCAGGCTTCGCCTGCCCGCCGAAAGGAGGCCTCTCAGGATGATACTAAAAAACAGCTGTTATTCTGAGCGAAACTACTTTGGATAAAATCAGACTTTTCAAGGTGGGAGTCGAAATAAGGTTTTAAAAAATATAAGATTGCGAAAAGGCGCAGTCTTTTTTATGTGGATAAGTTGCTTGAAAATTTATTTTTGTGTATAATTAATTTAAAAGTCGATATAAATTTTTATTTTATGTCAAAAAACAAAAAAATTTTTCTTTTAATAATTTTTTCTTTCAATGTCGTTATTTTAGGAGGAATATTTTTTAATCAAAATGTTTTAGCAATTTCAGCTAATGAATGTCAGGCTAAAGGATGTCAGCCTAATTTAGAAGGTGGATGTGATTGTCCAATAATAAAAACTGAGTCAGCAACATCTAGTCTTTCCAGTTGGTGTAAAACTAAAGGATGTCAGCCTAATTTGAAAGGTGGATGTGATTGTCCAATAAATGAGTTGGCAACATCTAGTCTTTCCAGTTGGTGTAAAACCGCTTATTGTGGTGGTTGTTCGCAACAGGAGTGTAAAAGTAATGAAATTTTACCAGACCTTAAATTGCCTATAAATAAAATTTGTGAGTGGAATAATGGTTTTTGTGTTACTAAGTCAAAGTCTGATAGTAATCCTAAAACAAATAAACAGAGAAATTTTATAGATTATTCTTTTTTGGAGTTGTCTAGTCCTTCTTTAGAGGGAACATTAAATTTTAATTTAAACAAAAATAATACAATTACTAATTCAAATTCAACCAAAGCTTTTGGAGGTGGATTTTATAATTTTAAGGAGGGTACGAATAATAATTTCTTTACTGATTTGGCCAATGGTGTGAATAATTTATTTAGCAAGGAGGATGTAATAGATATTAAAATAAAAATGCCAAAGCAATTTATTTGTTCTCGCTCTTCAAGTAGTATTTCAGCAGAACAAAGAGTATGTCAAAATGCTGGTTGTCAGTGGAATAGTTATGTTAATTTGTGTATTTGTCAAACGCCAGAAACTTGCGCTAAGAATAACTGTCAATGGGATAGTGATAATAATATTTGTAATTGTAATAATTATAAGGAGCGTTGTCAAAATTATGGTTGTTCTTGGGTAAATGGTGGATGTTATTGTGAAAATAGTAAAGCTTGTAAGGATAGTGGTTGTCAATGGGAAAATAATAAATGTATTTGCGTAGATAAAAAATATTATAATAATTGGGATTCAGATAAAAAATTATATATTAACAAAGAAAAATCCGATTGTCTTAATAAGACTAATAATGATACTTATTACTATTGGGATGAATATGCCTCTAATGATAAATGTCAATCAATAAATAATTATTCGTCTAGTAATAATTGTAGTAGTATTCCCGGATGTAGTAATTATAATCAAGATACGAATAGATGTTCTTGTACGGATGTTAAAAAAGAAAGTTGTTTAGTGCAGCAGCAAGGTCGAAATGATTGTGTGTGGGATGATTTAAATAATAAATGTGTTTGTTCTTTTGATGAATGTCAAGCTAAAGGATGTCAATCTGATTTGAAAGGTGGATGCAATTGTAGCAATTATACTTTTTTACAACCATTGTGTGGTTATAAAAATCCTTGGTTTATAAATAATGTAGAATATTATACTATTAGTGTTAACGATAATGGAAAAAAAGCTAATGTTTGTCAGTATATTGTTGATAATGATGATCAAAAAACTGGTGGTTGTACTGCTCCCGGTGAAAGTGATAAAGTTTTTCCTCAGTTAAAAACTAGACCTTTATTTTTTCCAAGCACTCAAAGCATTCTCACGCGCTTTAACACTCCAGCAAGTTTTTGGTCAGAAACAGAACTTAAAGGAGCAGCTCTTTATCAGCCTCAGCCTTCAACTAGCGCGATTAAGGCCCCTATACTTAAAGGAGCAACTCTTTATTGGCTTTCAAAAAGCAGCATAAATTCATTTAGCGCGAATAAGACTTCTATTAAAAAGGGTGAACCCGTGGTAATTAGTTGGGATGTTGATGGAGCTTTAACGACGAATGTTAGTATTAATGAGAATAATAAAAATATATCTTATAGTAGTAGTGATACAGGTAGTATATGGGATAAGATAATAAAAAAAGTTCAGGGTATTTCAGTGCCTGATGAACCTTTGCTTTATGATGGCGGCAATGGTGGTGGTGAATCGGGTGGTATTACAAAGGCGTATCCAAAGACGGCGTATCAAATATATCTTTACCCCAACATTAGTAAAAATGGAAAAATAATAAAAGACACTTCTGGCGCTTATTTTGTTGGTAACATTGGTGAAAAAGGATCAGTAACGGTTTATCCTGATGAAGATACAGTTTTTTATTTAGGTATGAAAGGAGTGTCGGGTGAAGGAATTGTTTTTCTTACTTCTGATCCAGTAAAAGTTAGAGTAATGGATGGTAAAATTGATTTGGATGTTAGAAAAACTTTGAATGTTAAAGAAACTTCAGATATTAAAGAAACTTCGGACGTTAAAGAAACTGCGGATATTAAAAAAATTTCGAATGTTAAAGAAGCAATAGATAGTAAAGATAGTAATTATACTGATGGTCCAATTACTATTGATGAAGGTGAAGGTATTGATTTAAAATGGAATGGTTATAATCTTTCTTCTTGTAAGGTTTCATCTTCACCCCAAAATTCTTCTTGGACAGGTTCAGTATCAATAACAGGTAATAAAACTATTGACGGTTTAACCGAAACAACCACTTTTAATATTCAATGTATTACTAATAATAATACTCTAGTTAGTGATTATGTTGTAGTTTATGTTAATAAAAAACAAGCAATAATAGAGGTTAGGGCAAAATTAGATGGTAATGAATGGTCTGGTCCAATTGAATATTATTTGAGCGGTTCCCAATCGTTAAAAGGATCGTCGGCTCCTGAAAAATTTAAGGTAGCAATCAATCATCTTGATATTGGTGATTCTTATACTTTGAACTATATTAGTGGTGGTCCAGAATCAGCTTCTTTTAAGGATATTAGTCCTTTAGATACTCAAATAATTTATATTGGAGGTGTAATAACTTTTTATATTAATTTTGAAACTTTAAATAAAACTTGTACTATTGATGTTTCAGCATTATACAATGATTCTCCGTGGGAAGGTGATGTGATGTTTACTTTGAGTGGTCCTACTTTTTTGAGTGGTAATAAAGTGCCCAGCAATTATGAAAAAATTCCATCAGGAAATTATTCTCTTTCTTATATTAGCGGTGGACCCACTAGTAGCGAAGGAAAGATTGTTGTTTATGATGGTGTTGTTGGTGGCGGATCGAAAATTTGTTCTTCAGATATAGCAACTCAATTTGTAATGAAATTTGTTGACCAAACTTCTCCTACACCAACCCCATTTCCTCCCATTGCTAAAATTAATTGCAGGGCCGAAGTAGTAGAAGATAATTATTGTAGTGGAACAGCTGATGGTGATTCTAACACTCCGACAATTACTTTATTTAGCGCTTCCACTGATCCGGATGGAGATATCGAAAGTTGTTATTGGAAAATTTATAATTCAGAAAATGAAATTGAAAAAGAGTCAGATACTTGTCAGCCAATAACTTTTGGCGATGAGGTAGGAACATATAGAGCTACTTTAGAAGTTGTTGATATGGCCGGAAACAAAGATGAAGATGATTATACTTTTGAAGTTAAAAGACAACAAACTGAATTAATAGCTGATTTTAGTTGGGAGCCAGCAATTCCAATAGTCACCAAACAAGTAGATTTCTTTGATCGTTCGATTGTTCTAGAAGGAGATTCAATAACTAAGTGGTCTTGGAGTTTTGAGGATGCTACACCAGCTACTTCAAAAGAGCAAAATCCAACGGGTGTTATTTTTAACACTTCGGGTCCTAAATCCGTGACTTTAACTATTACTACTTCTTCTGGAATGAAAGAAACAGTTACTAAAACTATTAATGTAAGAAGTATTAATCCGGAGTGGGAAGAAGTAATTCCAAAATAATAATTAAAAAAATTAAAATAAATTATGATTAATAAAGAGCAAGAAAAAATTACCAAAATTTTGAGATGCCCTATTGAAACAATAATGGCGTTGGAAGAAAAAATGACTAAGATTACTCATAAAGAGAATGTTATTGAACAGCTGATAAAAGAAAATGATTTAATAACAGCTGATCGTTTAGAAAGATTAGGAGTAAAAAATAAAAAAACCGAAGAAATATACTCGGCCATTATTAAAAAAATAATTATTGAAGATAAAATTTTTACTCAAAAATTAGGCAATGTATCAGCGGCTAAAATAGAAGATTGTCAAAGAGTGCTTGATTTTATTCAAAATAATTTGCCTCCTCTTTACGGATTTTTCCTTAAAAAAGAAAAAGCCGAAGAATTATTTAAAAAAGAGCCGCCTCAAAAAATTTTAGCTTATTTAGGATATTCATCCGTAGATGAAATGCTTCAAAAAGAAGATTTAGAAGAAATTTTTGCGGCTTTACGTTTTGTAGAGGATAGTGATTGGTTGAATAATATATTTTTTAAACAATACGAAAATTTAACAGCTGAAGATTTTGAAACACGAGAAGTAAAATTAAAAGTTTTATCAGAAAAATGGCGAGTTGTAGCGGAAAAATTTGTTGCTAAAAAATACCATAATATTAGTCATTTAAAAGAATTTGGCGTTATTTTTGTTATTCCAATATCATTAAATATTCCCGGAGAAATTTTAAGAATGTTTACTTTAATTCTTCACTATTATTATGAGGTAAAATTTTACTCTGATGTTTTTAAACAGTATAGTAATGATGTTGATTTTTCCCAAAAGCTAATAACGATTTTAAAAGGTGATTTAGGTGGAAAGTTAAGTAATGATTCTTTAAAATGTGAATGGCTCATTATTCAGCAATATTTAGCTAAAGATGATGAAAATGATTCTCGTTTATTTATTCCACATATTAATCCTGAAGCAATTCATTGGTATAAAGCTGGTAATGATATTATAAATTTTGGAAATTTATTAAAAGATGATGAAGAAGATTTTTCTTTTTGGAGAGATTTGGATTGGGTGGGTGACTTTTTTATTAATAATGAAGGCAAAGAAGAATTAACCAGTTTTAATTTAATTGATAATATTATGACTTTAGTGAAAGAAAAAGAGCGAGTTAAATATTTATATCATCATCAAGAAGCTTTATGGAATGAAATTTTTGTGAGATATTTTAGTCGAGAAAAATTAGAAGAAATGATTAAACAAAATTTATTAAAAGGAGTTATTCAATTATAAAAAAATAATTAAAAAATATTGTGGTGGCGGCGAAATTCTAAAAGAATTTCGCCGCCACTGTTTGTTTAACTCAATCAGCAGTCATTCTAAACGAAGCCCCGTCTACGGCGGGCAGATTTTATTCAGAATGACAGTTGATTTTCAATGTCATCCTGAACGCAGTGAAGGATCCCTCGGCTTTTAGCAATAATTAGCAATCACTGCATTACGTGGGATTCTTCCCTGCCTACCGGCAGGCGGGCACTCAGCAGGATAACACTAAAAAATATTTAATTTTATAAAATGTATAAAATGATGATGAATAATAAAAAATTTTTCTAAAAAATTTTATTTTTCTTAAAAAATATAAAAAATAAGTTATGCACAGTTGATAGACATTTAAATATTTTCTATAATTATATTAGAAAGAAAAAAAATAAATTTAAAAATAATTTTTATTTAAAATTTATTTAAAATTTTTTCAAATTCAAAATTATATTTTTTAAATATAATTTTGAATAACGATTTTAAAAGGTCGTTTAAAATAGAGAATTAATAATATGGCTAAAGCCAAAGCTAAAAAAGCAGGAAAAGCTAAGGGTAAAAAGAAATAAAATTTATTGTTCTGAAAAAGATTAATAGTTTTAATTAACTATAGAAAGAAACAAAGTAAAGGATTATTAATATTTTACCCTTACTTTATATAAAAATTAGACAATATCTTAAAAGATATTGTCTAATTTTTTATTTTCTAATGGTTGACGAAAAATATATTTTTTGTTAAAATAATCCCAATATGGAATTAGAAGCAAAATTAAGAAATCAAAACAAAAAAGCGAAAAATTTTATCAAAGAAGGAGATATACCTGCTATTTTATATGGTAAAGATGTTGAAAATATTCCTTTATCAGTGAATCAAAAAGAATTTGAAAAAATTTTAAAAGAAGCGGGTGAATCAACTATTATAAATTTAATTATAGAAAAAGATGGCAAAAGAGAAGCTCATCCAGTTTTGATTTACGATATTCAAGAGCATTATTTAACTCATAAACCAATTCATATTGATTTTTATCAAGTTAAAAAAGGTCAAAAGATTAAGGCTCATATTCCCATTGAATTTATTGGTGAAGCTCCAGCAGTTAAAATTTTGGGCGGCATTTTAGTTAAAAATTTAGATGAAATAGAGGTGGAGGGTTTGCCTCAAGATTTACCTCATATTATTTCTGTTGATATTTCTAAATTAGATACATTAGAATCAAAAATTTCTTTAAAAGATTTAAATATTTCTAAAAAAGTGAAGGTTTTTACTTCTCCTGAAACAATTGTTGTATCAATAGTTTTGCCTCAGGAAGAGGAAGTATCAATTCCAGAATCGCCAACCGAAGTTAAAATAGAAGGTGAAGAAAAGAAATCAGAAAAAACAGTAGAAGAAGAGTAATTTTTAATTAAAAATTTATTAAGACAAAACTCAATGAGTAAAAATTTAGAAAAACCTAAAATAGTAGCAGATATTTTAAGTTCAAAGAATCAATCGGTTTTTCAAAAATTACCAAATCCTTTGGGTCATTCTTTTAATTCTTTTTATCGATTTCCAAAATTTTTAAAAAATTCTTTAGTTATAGTTTTATTAGTATCAATTATTTTTTTGAATGCTATGCCAATTTCTTTGGCGCCAGTAGCTTTATCTGAAGAAAACTTAACTGAACGTCAAGAGTTAGAAAAAGAACTTCAAAAAATTGAAGCCGAGATTGATAATTATCAAAATAATATTATTAATCTTCAAACCCAAGCTAAAACCTTAAATCAAAATATTAAATTATTAGATGCTCAAATTAATAAATTAAATTTACAAATTAAAGCTAC
>JAAZHW010000053.1 GCA_012510515.1 Parcubacteria group bacterium | reverse complement strand
GTGTATTTATTAGTTTTTGCTGTTACTTTTAAAGCCAACATTGCTGCTCCAAAAACAATAATATCATCAAGCATATAAATAAAAATATAAAGCAGCATATATAATAAATATTGCCATTGTGATAAATTACTCATTGCCAAAACTTGAGTAAAAACAACTGGCAATCCAGCTGAACAAACTAACTCAATTAAATTAACCGAAGCAGCTAAGACGATAATTCCTCCTAAAGCTAACCAAAAAGAATCTTTTTTTACAATTTCCTTCATTTTCTGAACAATTTTCTTTTTCTTTTTTTCATCAGTTACTTTGCAAGTTGCATCATCTTTTTCAGTAAAAAATTCTTTTAAATTATAGGCGCCACCACCAATCGCAATTAAAGAAACAAACAATCTTATCCAAAAGATAGCGCCAATAAATAAAATTAATTTAAGCCAAGCAGCCATAAATAAGAAATAAATAATTCCGGAAATGATTAAAAACGTTAAGCCAAAAATCCACATTCTTTTTCGGTCCTTCATTCCCAAAAGAAAACTAATCAAAAATACCAAAACCCACATTGCGCAAGGATTAAAACCATCGATTCCACCTAAAATAATAGTTAAAATAGGTAGAGATAAATTTTTAGTTTCTATTTCGCCAATTAAAGGAATATCTATTTTTTCCGGCAAAGAAGAATCAGTTTTTAAATTAATAGAAGAAATTAAATTACCAACAATATCAGGACACCCCGTGTCAATAGCGCATTGGATATCATTTTCTATTAATTGTCCAGTGGTTTGCTCATCTTTCCATCCTAAAATATAATTTTTTCCAATTACCAAAAGAGGAATAGAAGGATTTTCTAAATTTAATTCTTCGGCCGTCTTTTTAAAAATTTCTAAATTTTCTTTTTTAGAAATTTCTAAAAGTTGAATTTCTAAATTAGGATATTTTTCTTTGATGCTTTCTAAATAATTTTTTTCTGCATTACACAAAGGGCAACCTTTACTAAAAAACAAATAAGCCTTAACGGTAATTTCTTCTTTTGATACAGGAGTGGGCGTTGGGGTTGGCGAAATTAATGGCGATAATTGAGGAGTGGTTTTTGGTGTTTCATTTGGATTTAAACCAACGATTTCGGCTACTGGATCTTCGCATTTATTTTTTAAGCATTCTTTAACATAATTTTCTATTTGAGCACCGGTGGTTTCATCATTGTAATAACCAGAAACAGCGCTTCCTCCTATTATTGTGAATGGCACTCCATTAATATCAGCATTTAGTTTTTCACCAATAGTCATTAGTAAATTGCGATTTTGTTGATTATACCAAACTTCATAATCATTAATTTTTATATTTTCATATTTTTGTTTTAAATTTTGTAAAAATATTTCTTCTTTAGCGCAATGTGGGCAACCATCTCCCCAAAAAAAATAAATATTTAAAGTTTCGTTAGTACTAGCCGAAGTTTTTTGAAAAACAAAAAATAACCCTCCAATAAATATCAAGGAAATAAAAAAAGGAAATAGAATTTTTTTAAATATTTTCATAATAATTTTTAAGTTTATTTGATTTTGCAATTTTAATCAATAGAAATTTATTTTTTTTCTTCATTAGCTCGTAAATTATAATAACTACAATAATTACATTGATAATTAGCTTCCGGAATTTTATCAGAATCTAAAACCTTTTTAATTTCTAAAAGAGTTGGCTCGATCCAAGAATCATTGCCTTCATAAGGCAAAACCGAAATATCAAATTCTAATTTTTTATCAAAAGCTTCTTTGTCGGTTTTACCATTGCAATAAACAAAATAACCCGTATTTGAAACATTAAAACCATTTTTTCTAAAAAGCCATTGATAAATTTCCATTTGTCTTTTGTAATCATTTTTCCACTCTTCATTAAGAGTTATTTCATTTTGCGAGCTAGTACTTTTGAAATCAACAATATATATCATTCCTTTATCATCTACCCAAACATCATCAATAGCGCCGAAAATTTCTAAATTAGTCGGTTTGTGTAAATATCTAATACCCATTCTATTATTTCGCCAATCTTCAATACGACTATCATCTAGCGGTTTTAATTTTAAACCATAACGTTCTTCTAATGGATAGGGGTTTAAAGATGCTCGATGAATATCAAATTCTTTTTTTAATAAAAGATCAACAGCATTATTTAAAGAAAAAGGAAATCCCGGCGGTTGAGAAATTCCCAATCGACAATCTAAATAAAAACAGCGTGGACATTTAATAAAATTTTCGATTTTTGTCCGACTTAAAGCAAATGGTTCTTTTGATTGCGGTTGATAAAGATTTCTTTCACGCTTATACATTAAATTTATTTTAATAAAAAACTAAAAAATAGCAAAATATACCTAAAACAGTAAATTAAAATAAGTATTTATTAGTCTGATTTTAAATATAATCTCTCACTAATGTCATTTTAAACGTAGTTAGAAGTTATTGAGTTAAATTAGTATGATGGCGGCGAAATTCTAAAAGAATTTCGCCGCCACACACTATCATTTTCTACTACTTCAACATCGCTATTAATTCACAAAATAAAAATTAATATGATTTAAAAATCTAATAACTTATTTTTGTCGGGCTGCCGGGATTCGAACCCGGACTAAATCCTCCCAAAGGACTCGTGCTAGCCGTTACACTACAGCCCGATTCAGTGCCCTCGGGAGGAATCGGACCCCCATCCGCTCCTTAGAAGGGAGCTATTCTATCCATTGAACTACGAGGGCACAAATTTAATTTTATTTTAAAGAAATTTATAAAAAATGCAAAAGGTTGAAAATTTTTATTTATTTGTATAATAAAAGTATTAATAATAAAAATTATGCCGCCATCGTCTAATGGTTAGGACAACACTCTTTCAAGGTGTAAATCCGGGTTCGATTCCCGGTGGCGGTACTAAAAAGACGATCAATAGATCGTCTTTTTTAAAATTTAAAATAAATATTTTATTATTCTAATTTATTTTCATTATCAATTTCATTTTTTTCTATTGAATCAATACTTTCATTATTTTTATTTTTATCCTCATTTTCGTTTTTAATTTCTTCTTCATTATTATTAGTAATTGTTGTTTCTGATGGTAAAAGTGATTCTTCTGATAAAACCATAGCTGAATCTGGATTAGAATTTAAAAATTCTAAAGAAGAGCTACTTTCAGACATCAATTCGCTTAATGGTTCTTCGTTGTTTTCGGTTTTTATATCAGATTTTAAAGTAGTAGTTGAAAAATCAGTTATTATTTCATTATTGTTTACTATATTTAATAAATCTTTATTTTGTTCATTTTGTTGATTTATTTCCGATTCGTCTTTTTTATAAATAATTAATCTTAAATCATCACTAAAATCTAAATAAAAATTATTACTTCTAAAATTATATATTTTTGAATTAGTTTTATCATCATTAAGACCAAACATAGCATAGCAAGTTCCCGGTCCAGCTTCAACATCATCCGCTATTTTAATTTTTAAAGCATAATAATGATTAGCTTCTAAATAAAGATTATCAAATTTCCAATAAAATTTTCGATAATTATTGAAACTTGGAATAAAGTTGGATTTAGTACTAGTTGAAACAGCCAATAATTG
>JAAZHW010000052.1 GCA_012510515.1 Parcubacteria group bacterium | reverse complement strand
GTTTATCAGCCCAGATTAGAAAGATTACATATCAAAGAAGACGAGCTCCGATTATTTTTAGAAAAAGTTCAAGGCGAAGATCTTACTGAGATTGAAAAGGAGAAGATAGAAAACTCGGTAGGACAAAGACTAAATTATATATCTGTATTTTTAGAAAACGAAAAGAGAATTAGGGAAATTGCTAAAGACATTGCTAATCACTTTAAAGAAAATATTGATGGTAGGTTTAAGGGAATGGTAGTAACTGGTAGTAGAAAAGCATGTGTTTTGTACAAAAAATATTTGGATCAATATTTACCACCTGAGTATTCTGAGGTTGTAATGACCTTCAACTTAAACGACAAAGAACCAATTAAAAGTTTTTATAAAAATTGGGAAAAAAGATATTTGGGTTTACCTGATGATGAACATCGAGTTGAGGAGATAGTGGAATCATTTAAAGAGAAAGAGTTTCCTAAAATTTTGATTGTAACCGATATGTTGATTACCGGCTTTGATGCACCAATACTTCAAACAATGTATTTTGATAAACTGCTTAAAAAACATAGACTTTTGCAGGCGATTGCTAGAGTAAACCGACCCTACAAAGATGTTAAATCAGTTGGATTGATAATCGACTATGCTGGAGTACTAAAAAATATCAATACTGCTTTACGTCAGTATTATAAAGAAGATGCCCAAGGAATAATTGTTGATTTTTCGGCATTATTTGAAACTTTTAAAGAAATTATGGGAGAATTAGAAAAAATATTTAGTGGAATTGAATTCCATTTTGAAAGAGAAAGTTTAATTAGTGCCACAGACAGATTAAGAAGCGAAAAAACAGAGCAAGAATTTATAGAGAAATATAAAGAGGCAAGAAAATTATTTGAAGTTTTAGGAGCATATAGTGAGAAGATTGAATTTTTAGAAAAATTTAAATGGTTCACAGCCGTTTATGAGTATTGGATAAAACTTACTACCAGTGAAATAGAAAAGGAGAAAGTGGAAAAATATTTCAAAAAGACAATAGAGATAATTCATCAAGAGATCGGTATTCAAGAAATAGAGAAATCTTTGCCGCAAGTTACTTTGAACGTTGATTATCTAATCAAAATACAAAAAAGTAATTTAATCCTGGAAGAAAAAGCCGTTAATATGTTATTCGCATTAGAAAAACTAGTGCTCATCCACCAAAGACAAAATCCAATTTATAAGACAATTGCGGATCAGCTGGAAGAATTGGTAAGAAGATGGAAAGAAAGGGAAATCGAGTATAAAGAACTATTTAATGAAGAGAGCAAGATCATTGGTTTTATCGAAGAAAAAGAGCAAGAACGTGAAAAATTAAAATTTAGCCAATTTGAATTCGGGATATTTTCTATTTTGGAAATTCATTTAAAAGAAGAAAAAAAGAGTAAATTAGGGGAATTTGTAGGCGAAATTGTTAATATGATTAAAGAAGATTTAATCGAAAATTGGCGAGAAAATCCTACGTTGAGACAAAATATTGAAAGAAAATTACGTGATTTTGCGTTAGATCTCAAGAAAGATTATAAGTTAACCTATGACGAATTTGATATTTTCCATAAAGAATTAGCTTCTTTTATCAATGATTATGCAGAAGGATAAAATTTCCATAATTAGAAGAAAAATAAAATACCCTCGGATAGAATTAAAAACCGGAGTACCTGTATTAATTTTGCCCCAAAATAGTAGTTTTGATGAAACTGAGGTTTTAGATAAACATAAAAGATGGCTCAGACAAAAATTAGAATTTATAGAAAAAACTAAAAAGAAATACAAAAACCAGAAAATTTATCAGAGAAGTGAGAACGATTTAATTAAATTAGTCACAAGTTTTGTTGATGAGTATTCAAAGATTTTAGAGAAAAAACCGAGTAAAATCAGTTTTCGGTATATGAAAACTAAATGGGCAAGTTGTAGTAAGGAAGGAAAAATCACCTTTAACTCCGTGATGAAATATTTGCCACCGCGACTTATTCGTTACATCGTTTTTCACGAAATGGCTCATTTATTAGTTTCGAATCACAATAAAAACTTTTGGAGACTAATTAAGAAAGAATTTAAAAATTACACACACTACGAAGAACAGTTGTTCGGCTATTGGTTTTTGTTATTAGAAGAATCACCAAAAAGTAAAGATCATTAACTTTGGATTAATCTTTGTAATAATTATAATCGTTGCTAAAATTTCTCCTTACACATGTTGCGCTTGTCCTCCGGATAGGTATAAGCTGTATCCTATTTTCTCTGCGCTTATTAAAAATCACCGGGCGCTTTAAACTCTCTCTCTCGTACTTCCTCTTGTTACAGAATCTCGGATTTTAAAAATTAAAAACTTACCTACAAAAATTAATTAATATAGAATAAAAAAATAGCGACTAAAATTTAAATCAAATTAAGTCGCTATTTATCCTTGCTGACAGAGTTTTTCTAACTTGTCAATTATCTCAAGGATCTGATTTTTTATAGATTCTGCTTCCTTTAAAGAAGCGATCTTTCTAAAAT
>JAAZHW010000051.1 GCA_012510515.1 Parcubacteria group bacterium | reverse complement strand
GAGATTGGATTTTTTCTCGTCAACGTTATTGGGGTGAACCAATTCCTATTATTCACTGCCCAAAATGCGGAGCCGTGCCAGTACCAGAAAATAAATTACCTTTAATGTTGCCAAAAGTAAAATCTTATGAGCCAACTGGTACAGGAGAATCACCATTAGCGGTTATTGATAGTTGGGTTAATACTAAATGCCCTCGGTGTGGTGGGCCAGCCAAAAGAGAAACAAACACTATGCCTCAATGGGCAGGTTCTTGTTGGTATTATTTGCGTTATCTTGATCCTCAAAACAATAAAAATTTTGTTGATATAAAAAAAGAAAAAAGATGGTTGCCGGTTGATATTTATATTGGTGGAAAAGAGCATGCCGTACTTCATTTACTTTACGCGCGTTTCTGGCATAAATTTTTAAAAGATATTGGTACGGTTACCACTGCTGAGCCATTTAAAAAATTAGTTAATCAAGGAATTATTTTAGGAGCTGATAATCGAAAAATGTCTAAATCATTTAAAAACGTTGTTAATCCTGATGAGGTTGTTTTGCAATATGGCGCTGATGCTTTAAGAATGTATGTAATGTTTATGGGGCCATTGAATGATATGAAAACTTGGAATACCAATGGCGTTAATGGTTTATCTCGTTTTATTAATCGTATTTGGAGTTTTTATCAAAATCAGATAAAGTTTACTGGCAAAATAACAATTGATAAAGAAATAGAAAAAACAATTCATCAAACAATCAAAAAAGTAACAGACGATACAGAAAATATGCGTTTTAATACAGCTATTTCAGCAATGATGGAATGTTTAAACAAAATGCAAGAAAAAGAAATAAAAATAAGTAAACAATTATTAGAAAATTATTTAAAAATATTAGCGCCATACGCTCCGTTTATTACTGAAGAGTTGTGGCAAGAATTGGGACACAAAACTTCTATCCATGATGAAAAATGGCCAAAATATAATAAAAAATATTTACAAGAAAATAATTTTGAATTATTAATACAAGTGAATGGAAAATTACGAGCAAAAATTTCTGCGCCATTAAATATTTCTCAATTAGAAGCGGAAAAATTAGCTTTATCTAACGAGCAAGTACAAAAATTTATTAAAAACAATAAACTTAAAAAAATAATATTTGTTAAAAACAAATTAATTAATTTTGTTATTTAATTTTTATTTTTTCTTTTTATTTTTTTTAAAAATCAATTTAACTTTTTAAAGATGGCTCTAATTTAAAAAGTTAAATTATTTTAAAAATTAAATAAGTCGATTAAATAAAAATTAATTATGAAACAAAATGATTCTTTGCCGTCAGCGGCGACAAATCAGAAGGGTAAAAAACCCAAAAAGAAAAAGAAATTATTAATAATTACTTTAATTTGTGTCGTTATTATCGTGCTTTTTGGTGTTAGTGGTACTTTCGGAGTAATTAAAGAAAGAATTCAACGAACTATAGATACTTATAAAACCCAAAAAGCCATTGAACAATTTTATCAAGGTTTAGACGAATATTATCAAAAATTTGCCGAAGATACTTACGGCGGCAAAACGCCTCAAGAAACATTAGATATGTTTATTGAAGCATTAGAAAAAGGTGATATTGATTTGGCAGCTAAATATTTTGCCATGGATGATAATTTAAGTAGAAAAGAGTGGGAAGATGGATTAAAACAAGCTCAACAAGAAGGTAGAATAGAAAAAATTATAAAAGAATTAAAAAAAGCTCAACCATCAAGCTCACAACCTGGTTACGAAACAGCTTATGAGTTTATGATATTAGGCGAAAGTGGATTGGCAGATTATTCTGTCGAAATGGAATTCAATCAATATTCTGGTGTTTGGAAAATAAAAAGTATGTAAATTTTTAATAGCAATCTATTTTTTAGATTGCTATTTTTTGTTTTAAAGATTTATTTTTTAAGTCGTTTTTTTAGATAATTTAAAAATATGTTTAAAAAGATCTTTTTATTCTTTTTTAGTTTTGGTATTATTTTTATCCCATTAAATGCTTTGGCTTATAACAACATTACCACTCATCCGGCTTTAACTTCAGAAATGGTTAAATTACACAATAATTTTTCCGAGAAAAAAATTAATAATGAAGAAAAACAATGGACAATGGATGGTAGTAGCGAAGAGGACGTACCAGTAACACGCACTTTAAATCATTTTTACGATCCCATTTATCAAACAGGATTATTTGGTGATATTAACGCAGAGGAATTAACACCTTTTATTAAAATTTTAGAGCCAATGATTTTATCAGCTAAAGATTGGGCGCAAGATTCTTATGCTCAAGCTACTTTTTTAGCTGAAGCGTATAAAAATGCTGCTTTAAATCCGTATGCTCAATCAACCAAAAGCGCAGTTGAAATTTTAACAACGCACACGTGGGAAAAAGCCATTAATAGTTATATTAATGGTGATAAACAAGAAGCTTTTAAAAATTTAGGACATGTTCTTCATTTAATTGAAGATATGGCTATCCCAGCACACGTAAGAAACGATCATCATATGAGAGGCGATGCTTACGAAATTTGGACAACTCAATTTGGGCCAAACAATATAGATGTTGTTTCTCAACTATCTGGTCGTAGACCTTTAAAATTTAATTCTTTAAATCAATATTTTGATTATTTAGCTACTTACACCAATACCCATTTTTATAGCCAAGATACTATTGGTATTCAAGAAGGTTATAATCAACCCGAATGGAATTATTTAAACACTAAAAAGATAGGTAATTTTTTATATAGTATATATCAAGATGATTTCGGAGAGTATTTATTAGTAAAACGAAAAGTGGGAAATAGTTTAATGATAACAACAAAGAATAGTATATCGGTTAACGATGAATTGATCCATTCCGACTATTGGTCGCACTTATCAAAACAAGCAGTTTTAACCGGTGCCGGCGTAATTGATTTATTTTTTCAAGAAGTAGAAAAGTATAAAAATGATTTAGCGTTTAAAGAAAGAATTAACAAAACAATAATTTCTACTACAATTGAAAATATCAAAGAATTTTTTGGAAATTTATTTGGTGGTGAAAAAACAGAAATTGCTGATTCTAATTCAGAAGAAATCATCAATTCAAATTCAAACAACAGCAATGAACAATTCAATGAAATTAATTTATTTTCTACTCCTTCACCTCAAGCCGAATTTTTTAACGAAGTAACTGTTACTCCTACTCCTTTTCCAAATCTTTCACCAACTCCCTTGCCTTCAAAAACTCTTTCACCATCACCAACAGAAACACCATCTACAACGCCTACTTTTTCACCGTCGCCTTCACCATCATTTACACCAACACCGTCACCATCGCCTTTACCATCATTAACACCAACACCAATACCATCACCTTCAGCTACTTCTTTGTCAACCTCCGGTTCTTCTTCAAAAACAATTAATTTTTGTTCGATTTCTAATGGCATTTCTGCAAGTAATAAAATTATTATTAATGAAGTGGCGTGGATGGGGACAGAAAATACGTCTAATGATGAATGGAT
>JAAZHW010000050.1 GCA_012510515.1 Parcubacteria group bacterium | reverse complement strand
TTATTTTTTTTGCATCCAACCCCGCTGCCACGGTAATTATTTTAAAAACCGAACCGGGTTCATAAAGCGATTGAACCGCGGGATTATTAAATTTATTTATATTGTAGGAAGAATAATTATTAGGATCAAAATTAGGATAATTGGCTAGAGTTAATATTTTTCCTGTCTTGGGTTCCATAACAATAATATTTCCAGATTCAGCCTGCCACTTTTCTACATTTTCTTTTAATAATTCTTCGGATTTTTTCTGAATATTAAAATCTATATTAGTAATAATATCAAAATTATCTCGATTATAAGTTAATTTTTCTAAAGATAAAAAATCTAATAAATTATTTGATAAACTACCGTTGGCTAAATATTTATCATAAAATTTTTCTAATCCGTATTGCCCGTGAAAATCCTTGATATCATTTTTAACATAACCAATTAACTGCGAAGCAAATTCATTATAAGGATAATATCGCCCAATATATTCTTTAGTATAAATTCCTTTGATGTTTAAATCTTTAATTTTATTAGCCGTTAAATCATCAGCTTTTTTTACCAACAATTCATATAAACTATTTTTTTTAGAAAATTTTATAATTAAATCTTCATAGGATAAATTAAGCTCTTGAGATAAAGTTTTTGCCGCTTTTACTATATCAGTCATTTCTTTGGGCGAAGCATAAATTTCATAAAATTTTTTATTTACGGCTACCGGAATTAAATCACCTTCTCGTGTTTGAAAATAAATTTTCCCTCGCACATATTGTAAATCATTTTTAATTTGTTCTGTTGTCTTTACTTGAGCCGCTGCTCTTTGGGAAAAATCATCATAATGAAGAATTTGCAAAGAATATAATCGCCAGAGAATTACTCCGGTCATTAAAACAAATATTGAAAATATAAAATATAAACGCCAATTTTTTATAATTTGTTTAATTTTACCTTTTTTCATTGGGGTATTCTATCAGTTACTTTAAAAAGATTGTGCTAACCTTTTTAATTATAAATTATTAAAATTATTTACACCAACTTCAACTGGGGATTGGTCTTTCAAAGAAAAATATTTTGGCGCTGTGACTAAAATTAAATTTTCTTTTTGAATAAGTGGTTCAAATTTATCAAAATTTTGTAAAATCGCCGTCTGATTTTTTAATTCCGCATTTTGTTGCTCAAAAATAACTGATTGAGAAGTTAAATCTTTAATATCAAAACGATAGTTAATCATTTTAACTTCCAAAAATAAACTGCCGATAACAGAAAAAATAATCATTCCCAAAAGAATAAAATTAATTAAAGCAATTAAAGAGATCTTGGAGCTGGCTAATTTATTTTTTTTATGCCAACTCATTTTTTTAGTGACCATATTATAATTGTTATGTTTTAAACTGATAACTGTCATATTTTTTATTTTATTTTTTGAGCAATCCGCAATTTAGCGGAACGACTGCGACGATTATTTAAAACTTCAACTTTTGTTGGTGTAATAGGTTTTTTGGTAATAATTTTTAAAATTCCCTCTTTTTCTTTTTCCTTATAAAATTTTTTAACGAGGCGATCTTCTAAAGAATGATAACTAACCACTGCTATCCTTCCGTCTTTATCTAAAATTTTTACTGATTTTTCTAAACCTTCTTTTAAATTATTTAGCTCATCATTAACATAAATTCTTAAAGCTTGAAAAACTTTGGTTGCTGGATGTAAACGATTGTGCCGCCCATCAACTGTTTTTTCAATAATTTCTACCAACTCTGAAGTTTTAGTAATTTTTTTATTTTTTCTTTCTTCAACAATTGCTTGAGCAATTTTATAAGCATTTTTTTCTTCGCCGTATTCCTGAAAAATTTTTGTTAATAATTCTAAACTACTTTCATTAATAACTTTTTCGGCACTCATTTCACATCCTAAATCAAAAGTCATTTTTAATGGTTCATCTCTTAAAAAAGAAAATCCTCTAGAAGAATCTTCTATCTGAAATGTTCCTAATCCCAAATCAAAGACAATTCCATTAACTGGTAAAATATCAACTTTCTTAGCCATCTGATCAATGTCTTTATAATTTCCTTGTTTTAAAATTACTCTATTTTCAAATGCTGCTAAATTTTCTCTGGCCACTTTTAAAGATTCCTCATCTAAATCAATTCCCAAAATTTTTCCTAAAGGTGCAGTATATTGAAGAATGGCCATTGCGTATCCTCCCTCGCCCACTGTTGCATCAATAAAATTCTCATTTGATTGAGGATTAAGAAATTTAATCACCTCTTGTAAAAGAACGGGTATGTGCATAATCTAAATTCCAAAATCAATTAATTTTTCGGCAATTTCATTAACATCCCTTTCGGTTTTAAGACGATATTCATTCCAAAGATTTTCATCCCAAATTTCTAAACGATTATTCACTCCGACAATTACTACTTTTTTATTCAAAGAAGCAAATTTTCTTAAATGGTCGGGAATTAAAATTCTTCCTTGTTGATCAATATCAGTTTCAATTGCACCGGCTAACATAAAACGTGAAAAAGCTCGAGAATCAGATTTAGTTAAAGGCAAACTATTTAATCGCTCAATTAAAACATCCCATTCTTTGCTTGGATAAACAAAAAGACAAGAATCCAATCCACGGGTAACTATAGCATTTTCGCCCAAATTATGACGTAATTTAGCTGGAATAGCTAATCTTCCCTTAGCGTCTAAATTGTAATGATATTCGCCTATTAACATTTTATTTTTTTAATTTATCCACTAATTGACTATAATATCCCCACAGTTATCCACAATTCCCCACCTCTATTTAGATAATACACAATTTTTAAAATAAATGCAAAACATCTAAAAAGAGAAAAAAATTATATTCTTAAATATTTATTAATTAAAAAAACCGCTAAAACAGCGGCTTTTTTCAAAAAATAAAATAATTAATAAACAATGATATCAACAACTTATCCACATTAAAATAATCATTCTTCGTTTAGAGCATTTTTTATAAATTCCCACTCTTCTTCAGGAATCTTCGGTAATTCTTTAATGGGAGTTTTTCCGGGATAACGCCACACACTAATAATTCTAATTTTTTGATTTTTTTGTTTTAATAAATTTTTTAATGAATCATTGGCGGTTTTGTCTTTTAATCTATTTTTATTTTTTATTTCTTGAAACATTACCCAAATTTCTTTCGGATATTTTTCTGTTCCAACGCTTTGCATTACCGCAATTGTTTTTGGCGCAATTCCCTCCTCTTGACGATGAGGACTATGAAGCACTCTTTTTATTCTTGATTCTGATAATTGATATTGGATCATCTTTTCAATAGAATGTTTTGTCCAAACAATTGATTCAGAATCTTGGGGAACTTTAAAACGCATAATTTTATTTTATTTATTTTTATAAGAAAAATTTAATTGTTGATTAATTTTATTTTTTTCAGATATTGGTAATTTTGTTTTATTTACTATATTAGAAAAAAAATTGATTGTTTGATCATAAGTTTTTTTATCAACGAAATAAGGCGTACCGTCCTTTCCACCGTGAGCAAAAGAATAACGAGCAGGATCTTGATAAGAAGGTTTGGCACCATAAATAATTTCTGACACTAAAGCAAGAGCTCGCATTGTTTTTGGACCAACGCCTTTCATTGCTAAAAGTTTTTCATAATTTTCTGGTTGTTTTTCACAAGCTAAATATAAAATTTTTTCTAAATATTTATTTTTTAAAAAATTTTCTTTCACAACTGGGTGCCAAATAAATTCTTTATTTTCTAAATGAAGAAAAATGCTTTGCTGACCTTTTTCTTTTATTTTTATCATTTGTGAATAATCAGAAAAATGTTTGGACAAAATTTTTACATCCTTCATTAATTGGTAATAATCTCCTTTTACTAATTGAATGCTTGTTTGTCGTGTTTTTTCACTTTCTTGAGCTGTTAAATTTAGAGTGGGTTGATTTAAAAGCTGACTAACAATACCCGAATGTGGATTTTTAATTAAATCCGTGGCTTTTTGAGAATACCAATGATAACGTCGCGCTGTTTGATTTTGAATATTCATCCCCTGCTGAACAACCGCCCAACTTCCATTTTTAGAAAAAAATAGTGTGTGATGATAAATTTGAAAACCATCTTGAACTAAAGCGCTATCAACCTTAGCTGTCATTTTTGAATTATAAACCAAAGAATTAACATAACCGTCTGGTAAACTTAAAACATCACCCCATTTTTCTACTTCATCGGGAGTTTTACGAGAAGTTTTTCCTTTTCCTCCGCAAATAAAAATTCCTAATTCTTTTTCCTGATTGCGAATAGCTTCTTTAAGAGCGGCGGTTAGTACTGTTGTTAATCCCGAAGCATTCCAATCAAAAGCCAAAACCGTTCCTAATGATTGAAACCAAACAGGATCAGCAATTCTTTTAATAAATTCATCCGGCCCATATTCTTTAATTATTACTTCTATAACTTCTCTTCCCAATTTTGTCATTCGCTCGAAAAGCCATTTTGGACATTTTCCATCATCTAAACCAAATGTTGCTACTCCACGATAAATCATAATCTAATTATAAAACGGAAATCACAAATTTCAAAATTAGAGTAGCGGCAAACAGGCCCTCAGGATGACATCTGATGGCACGGTTTTTTCAGCAGTCATTCTGAGCGTTAGTCCTGCCTGCCGGTAGGCAGGGAAGAATCCCACTCACAGTAATAATTGCTGATTGTTGCTGAAAGCCGAGGGATCCTTCGAGCTTCGCTCTCAGGATGACATTAAAAAATGGCAGTCATTTTGAGTAAAACCCCACCTACGGCAGGCAGGTGAAGGATCTCTCGGCTTTCAGTAATAAAAACTAACTATTATCATAATAATTTCATAAAATAAAAACATTCGAACTATTTTTTGACTTTTGAATTCTAACCTTTTATAATATTTTCTATGGCTAGATATGAACTAAAAATTTTTCTGAAAAATAAATGGATAAAAATATCTCTAATTTTTAATCTTATTATTCTAATCACTACTTTAATATTTATTTTCATAAATATTAAACCTGATCCTGAACGCTCCTATATTATTTATTATACTTCATTAGAAGGAATAAAAATGGTTGGCTATTTTTGGAATTTTTATCTTTTATGGTTTATTGGATTTTTCTTTTCGATTTTACATTTTTCATTGGCTATTTATTTATGGATTAGAAATAAAAAATTAAGCCAGTTTATTTTAGCTAGTAATATCTTATTAAATATATTTTTATCATTAGCAATTTTTGCTTTAGTAACAATTAATTTTTAAAATCATTTAAATAACGAAATTCACCGGGCAATAAATGAAATTTATGAGCTTTTATTGTTTGAATTTTGGTTA
>JAAZHW010000049.1 GCA_012510515.1 Parcubacteria group bacterium | reverse complement strand
CCTCTCTTGTTTATTAAAATTCATATTTTTAAAATTAATTATTTTTGCTATTTAATATTTTTTTGTTTTTTAAAAAATGGTAATAAATGTTATTAAAACAATACAATTTTGTTTATTGAAAAATTAGTTGAGTAATTACAAAAAAGACATAAAAAGAAAGAAGAATTATCCCCTCTCTTTTGGTTACTTTTTGATTGGTTCTGACAAAAATAAAAAAGAAAACACTGGAAATAATCAAAAATAATCGGGAAATAACAAATGGCGAAAAATCATCTATAAAAAACGGAGAAGCCAAACCAACTATTCCTAGAACCAAACTTGAAGGAATAACTACAGCCCCCATAAGATCCCCTAAAATAAGCCAAGTTTCATCTTTTTTAGCAGAAGAAATAGCAAAATAAGTCTCTGGCAAGGCGTTTCCCAAGCCTATAATCAAAATGCTGATTAAAGCAATAGAAGTTCCTAATTTTTGTGAGAAAAACAAAGAAGATTGAATAATTCCTTCAGCAGCACTCAGTAGTAAAATTAATCCTAATAAAATAAAGCCTATTTTTTTTAAAAAAATTTTCCAGTCATTTTTAATAGTTAATTTATCTTTTTGTTCTTCTCCGTTATCGTCGTAAATCTTTTTAAACCTTTCTTCTTTTGAAAATAGCCAATAAATATAGGCGAAAAATAACACAAGCATAATAAGGCCATCCCCTCTTGATAAACTTCCATCAATTAATAAAAGCAGAGGAGCAATTGCGGCAATTAAAGTAAAAATAGAGCTTGTTTGCACGGTTCTGCTTTTAGCAACTATTCCTTTAGGAGCAATGATTGCTGCCAAACCAATAGCTAAAGTTAAATCAATTACATTGCCACCAACTACATCTCCTAAAGATATTTCCGGAGTTTTATTCAAAATTGAAACAATTGCTAAAAATAAATTAGGCAAACTTCCAGCAAAAGCCATTATAAAAAATGAAACTACAAATTCCTTCCATTCTAATATTCTGCCAATTTCTGTTAAATTTTTTACTAAAATTTGAGAAGCAAAATGCAGAACCGTACAACTAATTAAAAATATTGCTATATATCCAAAAGTAACCATAAGGAATATTATAATATATTTTTTTAAAAATCAAAAATAATTTTAAAATAAAATTATATATTTTAGATTTTCTAATGTTCGTACACGCTGGCTCCACATTGAAAAAGATGTAAGAAAAATAATTGAGCAACAAACAGAGTATATTTATATTTCAAATTTAAGGCGATATGCTAATTATGCTAATTGATAACTTTACCTTATCCTATTTAAACTTGTTTTTTATCTGACAAACTGGCTATTATACAAAGAAGCGTAAAATCCGTTTTGGGAAAGCAATTGCTTATGAGTTCCCTGCTCTACAACGCTACCATCATTCATTACTAAAATTAAATCGGCGTTTCGAATAGTTGAAAGCCGATGAGCAATAATAAAACTTGTTCTTCCTTTCATCAGTTTATCCATTGCTAATTGGATAAGAGCTTCAGTGCGGGTATCAACAGAACTGGTTGCTTCATCTAAAATCAGCATTGGGGCATTGGCTAACATTGCCCGCGCTATAGTTAAAAGCTGTTTTTCTCCTTGGGAAATATTGTCAGCTTCTTCACTAATCTCCATTTGATAGCCTTTGGGTAAGGTACGAATAAAATGGTCAGCATAAGCTGCTTGCGCTGCCTTAACTACTTCTTCATGAGTTGCATCAGGTTTGCCATAAGCGATATTT
>JAAZHW010000048.1 GCA_012510515.1 Parcubacteria group bacterium | reverse complement strand
TGTTATTACCTCCAATTCTTATCGATTAAGAAAAATTCAAAAAAAACGAAAAAAAAGACGTTTAATTTTTTTTATAATATTAATTTTAATAATTATTATTATGGTTACTTATGAAATAATTTTTTCGTCAGTATTTCAAATTCAAAAAATCAATGTTTCTCAAACGAATTTTATCAATCAAAATGATATAATTCAAAAAATTAACGATATTTTTGATAATAAAAAAATTTTTTCTTTAATTTCTTTGCCACCTAATTTATTATTTTTTAATTTTAATGATTGCCAAAGTTTAAAACAATCTTTTTCTCCCGTTGAATCAATAGAGTGTCAAAAAATTTTTAAGAATAAATCAATAAACATTAATATAAAAGAAAGGGTTGTTGAAGGTAAGTTTTGTTCTGGATTGGAAAATGAAGATTGTTTTTATTTTGATAAAGATGGAATATTATTTTTGGTTGCGCCTCAAGAGGAAGTAATTAGTTTTTTAATTAAAGAAACTAGTGATAAAAAATATTCGTTAGGAAATAAAATTATGGATAATTTTTTCTTGGTATTGCAGATTAAAAATTTTTTATCAGAAAAAATTTCTTTACCTCAAATAGAAATTAATACTTATGATATTATTTACTCGTTTGATAATAATTTTCAAATATTTATTTCTAAAGATAAATTAAAAGAGACGATGGATATTTTGCTTCATGTTTGGAACGATAATATATTGTTGGAAAATTTACAATATTTGGATTTAAGGTTTTTACCAAAAATATATTATAAATAATAAAAAACTAATTGTGCTGGCGGCGAAATTCTTTTAGAATTTCGCCGCAATAAAAATCACCAATTTTTATCAATTAATATTAAATGGAATTATTTATTATTTTGCTACAACTAATCCAATTATTTTTTTAGCATCGTTTTGTTTTAAAACCTTAGCTGCTTGTTGAAGTGTTGCTCCAGAAGTATAAACATCATCAACAAGAATGATTGTTTTGTTTTTAATTAATGATTTGGAATCATTTTTAATTTTAAAAGCATCAATTAAATTAAAAAGACGTTCTTTTTTGGTTAATTGGGCTTGAGGAAGAGTATTTTTTTGACGAATCAAGACATTGGTTAACAAAGGAAAGTTAAAATAATCAGCAAAGATTTTGGCTAATTCTTCGCTTTGGTTAAAACCCCTCCAATTATAACGCTTAGAACTTAAGGGTATGGGAATAACATAAATTTCTTTTGAATTTATTTCTAAGTCAGAAGAAATTTTTAACCAATAATTTATTAAAAAATCTCCTAAGGTAATTTTTATTTCTTTAACAAAATTATATTTAAACTCATGAATTAAATTTTTTACTGGTTCATTTTCATAATCTGTGGCACAACCTAAAAAATCAAGATAGGATTTATTATTATGATGGCATTTTTTTATAATAGAAATTCGTTTAAAACAAACAGGGCAAAATAAAGCCGAATAAATAGGAATTGTTTTAAAACAATCAGCGCAAAGATAATGTTTGTTTTCGTTAGAAATAAACTTTCCGCAATTTAAACAAAAAATTGGATAAAGACAATCATAAAAAATATTCTCAATTTTTGTTTTATTAATTTTTATCATTGTGGATAAATAATTTTTTATAAATTTAATTATTAATTATAATATAACTAATAATTAAATTAATAAAAATATGCGTTCATTAGGAATAGATATTGGAACAACAAATATTAAAATAGTAGAACTTTCGGGAACTTTAAATAGTATTAATTTAGAGAATTACGGTATTCTAGAAACTTATGGTTATTTAGAAAGAAATAATGCTGTTATTCAAACAAATTATTTCAAATTAGTAGAAGAAACAACAGCAGATTTATTAAAAAAACTTTTAGAGGTTGTAAAACCAAAAACAAAAAGGGCTATTTTTTCCTTGTCAACTTTTTCTAGTTTTATAACCAGTTTCAATTTGCCATTTGTTACAGATAAAGATATTATTCAAGCTGTTCCTTTTGAAGCTAAAAAATACATTCCAATGCCACTAGATGATTTAGAAATTAATTGGATGATCGTAGAAAAATCAAAAGAAGGTGGAAAAGAAAATAGTAAAATAGTTTTGATTGCCACTCCCAAAGAATTAATTGAAAGATATAAGCGAATTGCTCAATTGTCAGGATTAGAAATTGTTGGTTGGGAGATAGAAGGAATGTCAATAGTGAGAGCTTTAACCCAAAACGATAAAGATTCAATGATTGTAATAGATATAGGTACTCAAATTACTAATTTATTTGTTATAGAAAATGGATTTTTAATAAATTATGAAAATTTAAATATTGGTGGAGCAGAAATAACTCATATTATTAGTCAAAGCCTTGGAGTAACCCAACAAAGAGCCGAAGAATTTAAAAAAATAAAAGGATTTAAAGTTGATCCTCAAGAAATGGGAATAGTAAATATTTTAATGCCAATTGTGGATAATTTTGGTAATGAAATTTTACGAATGATGGACATTTATCATCAAAAATATAATAAAGATATAAAAAAAATTATTCTTAGCGGAGGAACAGCAAATATGCCCGGATTAGATGAGTATTTTAGCTCTTTTTTGAATGTTCCAGTTGAAAAATCTTGGCCATTTAAAAATATAAAATTTCAACAATTTTTAGAGCCACTTTTAAAAGATGTTTCTTGTTATTTGACAATAGCTGCCGGAGCAGCTCTTAAGGACTTTAAATAATTTTTTTAAATGTTATAATTAAATTAACGAAGGAATATAGAATAATTTTAAAAAAGTTTTATAATAAAATTATATAATAATAAAAAACAAAAATATGGCAGATTTTCAAATTGTAGAACCTATTAATACTAAAAAATCCACTGGTTGGTTAAGTGGATTAATTACTTTATCAATTATTTTTTTAGTTATTGCGATAGGAATATATATTGCTGCTTTGTTTTATCAAAATTATTTAAATAAAAGCATAGCTGATTGGGATAATAAAACAAAAGAATTATCTAAAGAAATTTCGGTAAATGATCGAAATGAAGTTTTAGCTTTTTATTCTCAATTATTTAATTTAAAAACTTTATTATCTCAGCATGTTTATTCAACTAATATCTTTTCTCGTCTTGAATTAATTACTCATCCGCAAGTAATGTTTACAAATTTTTCTTATAATTATAAAACATCGCAAATAAAATTAGAAGGGAATGCCAAAGATTTAAATGTTTTAGCTCAACAACTTTTAGCTTTTTATAAAACAACCGATTTTAAAAAAATTAATATCAGTGATATTAGGTCGACACCCGACAATATTAATTTTTCTTTAGAAATTAATTTTGATCCTAATTTTATTTTAAAATAAGTTTATGAAAGAAACAGCCAAAAGAAATATTAGTCTAATTTTAGTAATTGTTTTTTTTGGAGCAGCAATGATTGTTTTTTTTACTCTAAGCTGGCCAAATTTAACTAAAGTTTTTGATTTAAATTCTGTTCTTAATGAATCCAAAAAAGAGTATGAAAAACAAAATCAATCACTTCAATTAGCCAAATCAATCATTGAACAGTATAAAAATCTAAATGATGTCAATCAAGCTGTTTCTTTAACAATGCCCAAAACCGATGAAATATATAATATAATTGTTCAATTAAATAAAATAGCCGAAAGTAGTGGAATGAGTATCGAAGGATTATCTTTAAAGGAAGTCATAAATAATAATGAATTAGATGATTCTAACAATCGTCAAAATTTAGTAAAACCATATCGAACAATTAGTATTAATACTTCTCTTAATGGGTCTTATGAATCTTTTAAAACTTGGTTAGAATTAGTAGAAACAAACATTCGTTTAATGGATGTAAAAAGTGTTTCTTTTGAGGGGGTTAATTTATCATCAAATAAATCAATTAATAATTTTTTTAATTTTAATGTTAATTTAGATATTTATTATCAATTATAATTTAAAAAAATATGGAAACATCAGAACAAAAACCTAAAAAAAATATTTTCATTTATATTATTATCGCAATTTTATTTATTGCTATTCTAGTAGTTTATTACGTATTTTTTGGTCAAGAAAAATTAGCGCAAAGTGGTCCAGAAATTAAAACAATTAATACTGCCACTCAAGAGGTGGGACAAGTTGAAAATACTAATCAAAATAATAATTTATATTCATCAGAAAGCACTTCCACTTTAGATGTTACTGGAGGATTAAAATCATTAAAATTAACACCCGAAGATGTTTTAAAAGATGAAATTTTTCAATCTCTTCAATCATACGCTGAACCAGTAGAACTGCCAACATTAGGAAGACCTAATCCCTTTATTCCTTATTAAAAAAAATTTTTAAATAAAAAATAAAATGATACCAAATAAAACCATTATCGAGCTTTTGATAAAAAACCAAAAAATTGATCAAGCGATAGCCGATAAGCTTTTAAAAGAAAGCCAAAGTCTTAATAAATCAGTTGAAGAAATTCTTTATGAAAGAAATATTATTTCCGAAAAAGATCTAGCTCAAATTAAAGGTGATTACTATAAAATTCCGGTTAAATATTTTACCAAAGAAGATATAATTCCCAATGAAATATTAAATATTATTCCGGAAGATGTAGCCCGAACTCATCAAATGATTGCTTTTAAAAAAGAAGGTGATACACTTCACGTGGCGATGTTTCATCCCGATAACTTACAAGCCCAGGATGTTTTAAAATTTATTGCCAAACAACAAAAAGTGAACAT
The DNA here is from genome assembly GCA_012510515.1 of Parcubacteria group bacterium. Taxonomy (GTDB): domain Bacteria; phylum Patescibacteriota; class Minisyncoccia; order UBA6257; family JAAZHW01; genus JAAZHW01. The sequence continues at coordinate 10,208 of JAAZHW010000048.1, read as the reverse complement.
AGCCGTTTATTTAATAACCAAAAGTGATTTGGATAATATTTTGAAAAATTATCGTTCTTTTGCAACGCGACTAAAAGAAATTCAAAGTAGTGTAGAAATTTTTAAAAGTCAAAGTAAACCTTCTCATCAAGCTTATCAACAGCGAGTAGTTCGAATTGATGAAGCTAGTGGAATTATTGCCGAAGAAGCGCCTATTATTAAAATTGTTACTACTGTTTTAGAAGAAGCAATAAGCTCTAATGCTTCTGATATTCATATTGAACCAATGCAAAGTAAATTGCGTATTCGATTTAGATTAGATGGAAATTTAAAAGAAATGTTAGCTTTACCATTAGAATTGCAACCTGCTATTGTGGCGAGAATTAAAATTTTATCTAATTTAAAAATTGATGAAACTCGAATGCCACAAGATGGACGTTTTCGAACAATTATTGATAATAAAGAAATTGATTATCGGGTGGCCACTTTTCCTACGGCTTTAGGAGAAAAAGTTGCTATTAGAGTTTTAAATCCTTATGCCGGATTAAAAACGATAGATGATTTAGGCGTAAGGGATTATCATAAAAAATTAATTTTAGAAGCAATTAATAAACCATTTGGAATGATTTTATCAACCGGTCCAACTGGTTCTGGTAAAACAACTACTTTATATGCTATACTCCAAGGTTTAAACAAAGAAGGTGTTAATATTGTTAGTTTGGAAGATCCAGTAGAATATTTTATTGAGGGATTAAATCAATCTCAAGTTAAACCAGAAATTGGTTATGATTTTGCCTCAGGATTAAGGCAAATCGTTCGACAAGATCCTGATGTTATTATGGTGGGTGAAATTCGTGATAATGAAACAGCGGCTTTAGCTATTCACGCGGCTTTAACAGGTCATCTTGTTTTATCTACTCTTCATACTAATGATGCAATAGGTGTGATCCCACGTTTAATTGATATGAAAATAGAACCTTATCTTTTGCCAGCTTCTTTGATTTTAATGATGGCTCAACGATTAGTGGGACGATTGTGTGATAATTGTAAACAAAAAGTAGAAGCCACTGGTAGTTTAAAAGAAGCCATTGATAGATCAATTGAAAAATTGTCTCCTGAATTAAAAGAAAAATATCAAAAAGAAAAATACGAAGTTTATTTACCTCAAGGATGTAAAGAATGTAATTTCAAAGGAGTAAAGGGACGAATACCTCTTTTTGAAGTGTTAAAAATGACACCATCATTAGAAGAGATTGTTTTAAAAGATCATTCGGAAGCTAATTTAAAAATTGAAGCCGAAAAACAAGGAATGATTAGTTTGCGTCAGGATGGTATTATTAAAGCTTTAGAGGGATTAATTTCTGTGGATGAAGTTTTGAAAGAAACAGTTGAGTTGTAATAAAAAAACATTATAATAATTTATATGACCGATTTAATTTATAAAGAAAAATTAGAAAGTTTATTACTTTTAACAGCACAACAAAATGCGTCTGATTTACATTTTTCAGTAGGCAGAAAACCTACTTTAAGAATTGATGGACGATTAGTTCCCATTGCCAAAGAAGAAATTTATACCAAAGAAATATTAGAAGGATTAGTTAATGCTTTGGTTAGTCCCGAGCGAAAAGAATTATTTTTAAAAAACAGAGAAGTAGATTTTTCTTATTCTCTTTCTGATAAAGCTCGTTTTCGAGTTAATCTTTATTTTCAAAAAGGAAATATGGCTGCTTCTATTCGTTTTATTCCTTATAAAATTAAAACAATTGAAGAGTTAAATTTGCCTCCGGTATTGCATGATTTTACTAAATATAATCAAGGTTTTATTTTGGTTGTTGGTCCAGCTGGTCAAGGAAAATCAACTACATTAGCTGCTTTAATTGATGAAATTAATCATGAAAGAACAGAACATATTATTACCATTGAAGATCCAATGGAATATATGTTTACTCAAGATAGATCAATTATTGATCAACGAGAGGTTTTTTCTGATACTTTAAGTTTTCACCGCGCTTTGCGGTCAGTTTTAAGGCAAGATCCGGATGTAGTAATGGTTGGAGAAATGCGTGATCCAGAAACAATTCAAACTGCTATTACGGCGGCCGAAACAGGTCACTTAGTTTTTTCAACATTACATACTAATTCAGCTTCGCAAACTCTTGATCGTATTATAGATAGTTTTCCTGCTTCTCAACAATCTCAAATAAAAACTCAATTGGCTGCTACTTTAGTTGGTATTATTTCTCAAAGATTGTTGCCACGTTTAAATGGTGGTCGAATACCAGCTTGTGAGGTGATGATAACTAATTCTGCCATTCGGAATTTGATTCGAGAAAATAAAATTTATCAAATTGATTTAATAATTGAAACAAGTATTCAGGAAAAAATGATTTCTTTAAATCGATCATTATCTAATTTAGTTAAACAAAGTGAAGTTTCTTTAGAAGTAGCCCAATCTTATTCATTAAACCCAGCGGAATTAGCTAATCTCTTAGCTCGATAATAATCAATTAAAATTTTATGGCAAAATTTCGTTACACAGGAAGAAATGAATTAGGAGAAATTCAAACTGGCGTTGTTGAAGCGGGTAGTCGTGATTTAGCTGTTAAAATTTTACAAGATAATAGAATTTATGTTCTTTCTTTGGAATCTTTAGAAAAAGAAGGATTTTTAGATCAAATTTTGGGATCTTTTAAAAAAGTAAAAATAAAAGAATTGATGATTTTTACTCGTCAATTAAGTACATTACTTTCGGCTAAAGTTCAATTAGTTGATTCTTTAAAAAGTTTATATAATCAAATTAACGATCCATTATTAAAAGATGCAGTATTCGATGTTTTTACCGATGTTGAAGGAGGTTTGTATTTTTCTCAAGCCTTAGCTAAACATCCTAAAATTTTTTCTGATTTTTATATTAATATGGTTCGTTCAGCAGAACTATCTGGCCGTTTAGAAGAAACTTTAAATTATTTAGCTGATTATTTAGAAAAAGATAATAAATTAAGATCAAAATTAAAAAATGCAATGACCTATCCAATTTTTGTTATTGGGGTTTTTTTGGTTGTTTTAATTGTGGTGCTAGTGGTGGTTATTCCTCAATTACAGGATGTTTTTGCTGAAGCCGGTGCTTCTTTGCCGTGGATAACAAAAACACTAATGGCAGTAGGTAATTTTTTGCTTGATTGGGGGGTAGCGGTAATAATTTTTTTAGGAGTAGCAATTTTTTTCTTTGTTCGATATTTGAAAACACCAGAAGGAAAAATTTTTTGGCAACGAACCATTCTTTCGTTACCAATTGTCGGGCCGATTAATAAAAACGTTTGTATTAGTCGATTTGCTTCTTCGTGCAGTGCTTTAATGAAAGGAGGATTGCCAATAGCTAGTTCATTAGAAATTTCAGGAAAAATTACTTCTAACGTTTTTTATGAAGAAATATTAAAAAAAACCGCTGAAGCAGTAAGAAGTGGTAGTAGTATTTCTAAATATTTAAATCAATTTCCTAATTATTTTCCTCCAATGGTCACTCAAATGATTTCGGTTGGTGAAGTATCTGGCCAAGTAGATGAATTATTATTAAGAGTAGCAGATTTTTATGGTAATGAAGTAGATCAAACAGCGAACAATTTAGCCGAAATTATTCAACCAGTTTTAATTGTTATTTTAGGTCTTTTCATTGGTATTTTTGTTGCCGCCGTATTAATGCCCATTTATAATTTGGCTCAAGTCTTTTAATTGATTATAATTATTAAAAGGTCGTGTTTTAAAGAGAATAAAAAATAAATTATGCAGAAAAAAAATAAAGGTTTTACTCTTATTGAAATGCTTGTGGTAGTAGCTGTAATTGGTCTTTTAGCCTCATTAATTTTAGTTGGTTTATCGGATTTTCGAACCCGAGGGCGAGATACTAGAAGAATAGCTGATATAAAAGAAGTTCAAAATGGTTTAGAAGTATATTATATGAAAAATGGAACATATCCAATAATACAAGATTCAGCAACAGGTTGGAATGAATTAGAAAAAGCATTAACAACTGCTGGTATTAATCAAATTCCCAATGATCCTAATGCTCCAACAAAAACTTATTATTATAGTTCAGATGGTCAACATTATGTAATTGGTGTAGAACTTGAAGATTTGGATTCTAATAAAGCTCTTCTTGATAAAGATGTAGATAATGGAGATGAGACATATGGAGTTGATTGTGATGATCCAATCTATTGTATAAAAATGTAAAAATATTTTATTTATTATGTTAGAATATCTAACTATTATTGCTTTTTTGGTCGGGTTAGGAATAGGTAGTTTCATTAATGTTATTACTATTCGTTTTCAACCCGACCAAAACATAAGTTTTTCAAAATTAGTCAGCGGTCGTTCCCGCTGTTCTTTTTGTTTTCATCAATTAAAGTGGTATGATTTAATTCCTATTTTTAGTTTTATTTTTCTTAAGGGAAAATGTCGTTATTGCGGTAAAAAAATTTCTTGGCAATATCCAATTGTAGAATTTTTAACCGCTCTAATTTTTTCGGGCATTGTCTATAAATTTTTAACATTAGAATCAATTCGATTATTAATTATTACTAATTCAATTTCGTTTTGGTTAATTATAGCTTTATTAATTTTTCTTTTTTATGCTGTAATTTTAATTATTGTTTCTATTATAGATATACGGCATTATATTATTCCTGATAAATTTATATTTTGGGGAATAGTTGTAGCGTTATTAACCGATGGATTTTTTTATTTAACAAGTTTGAAAAATGTTAATTTTCCCTCTTGTGGTTTAAATTTTTTAGGTAGTTACCTAAATTATTTTAATTGTCAGATTAATATTTTAGTTTCTTATTTATTAGGAGCATTAGTAATAAGCGGATTTTTATTTTTAATTTATGCTTTAACTAAAGAAAAGGGAATGGGATTTGGCGATGTAAAATTAGGAATATTAATAGGATTAATGCTTGGTTTAACTAATGGAATATTGGCATTAATTTTAGCTTTTATTATTGGTTCAATTTTTGCTATAATATTAATGGTTTTAAAGAAAAAAAATCTAAAAGCAATGATTCCTTTTGGTCCTTTTCTTTCTTTGGGATTTTTTACGGTAATATTTTTTGGTTCTAATATAATTGAATCATACCTTTCTCTTTTTTAATGTAATTTAAAAAAATAAAAATATATGAAAGATGTAATAGTTTCAAATACTTTATATTGGATAGTTATTAGTTTTATGATGATTATTTTTGTAGTAACTATTATTTTTAATAGTTATCTTTTTGTTTTAGATAATAAGATAACTCAGCAAGCCAATCTTTCACGTGTTAATTCACAGAAATCAACAATCGCTATTTATTATGGTGATGGACAAACAAAAACTTTTCGAGGTTATGTTCCTACTGAAGGATTATCTTTATATGATGCTTTATTGTCTTCGGCCGAGGCGGGTGGATTGAAAATAAGTTTTATAAAAGATGAAGAAGGAAGAATTCGGTTAGTTAGTATTGATAGATTTATTAATGATGGTAAAAATTGTTGGGAAATAGAAATTCCTAATATAAAATGGTCTAGAAAGCTTTGTGATGCAAATATTGATTTGCAAAAAATTTATCTTACCGGCGGAACAATAGCTCACATTGTTTACAAGTAATTTTTAATAAAAAATAACGTGGATCCAATTATTGTAGATGGTAAAAAATTATCCGAAGAAATTTTGGATAATTTAAAATATTTTTTTAAAGAAAATAAAGCAGCAATTGCTGCTATTTCTGTTGGCGACAAAGAAAAGGGAGAAATTTTTATTAGACAAAAACAAAAAGTAGCTAATAATTTAAATATTGATTTTTTTCATTTTCATTTTGATGAAAATATTTCCAACAATAATCTAAGAAAAAAAATTAACGAGATTTGTAAAAATAAAGATTTAAAAGGAATAATCATTCAACTACCACTACCGCAAAAATTTAATACCCAATCATTGTTAAATGTTATTCCTATTAAAAAAGACGTTGATGTTTTAAATGAACGACATTTTGCTCAGTTTATCTTTCAAAGAAGCAAAATTTTACCTCCCGCTGTTTCTTCAATAAAATATATTTTAGAAAAATACAATATTTCTTTTCAAAATAAAACTTTTGGAATAGTAGGATGTGGAAGATTGGTGGGATTGCCAATTTTGTTATGGTTGGTTCAGCAAAAAATAACAACTTTTATTGTTGATATTCACACTTTAAATCCCGAAGAAATTATAAAAAAATGTGATATTGTAATTAGTGGAGTAGGCAAATCTCATCTAATTGATGAACGGTGGATTAAAAAAGGGGCAATTGTAATTGATTTTGGTTTTGAAGTAATTGATGGCAAAATATCTGGTGATGTTAATTTTGAAACAGTAAAAAATGAAACTAGTTTAATTGTTAAAACACCAAATGGAACTGGGCCAATATTAATAGCAATGTTATTTCAGAATTTAAAAGAATTAATGTTATGAAAAATTTTTGGAAAAAAATTATTAGCTTGGAATCAAAAAGTATTTCTAGTGGAGCAATTGTTATTGCCCTTTTTTATATTTTAAATGGTTTGCTGGGTTTATTGAGAAATGGTTTACTGGCTTATAAGTTTGGAGCATCGCGAATTTTAGATATTTATTGGGCTTCTTTTAAAATTCCTGATTTAATTTATGTTATTTTTATTAGCGGCGCTCTTTCAGCTGGTTTTATTCCTTTTTTTTCTCAAAAATTAAAACAATCAAAAGAAGAAGCTTGGAAATTGGCTAATAATATATTGAGTACTTTGACTTTAATAATGACTATTGCGGCTTTTATTGTTATTCTTTTAGCGCCATTATTAGTTTCGTTAATTGTTCCGGGATTTAATATTGAAGAGCAAAATCAAGTAGTTAATTTTTTAAGAATTATGATGATTCAACCGATTTTTTTGGGTATTTCTAGTATTTTAAGTGGTGTTTTGCAAACATTTCGTCGTTTTTTTATCACCTCTCTTTCGCCTCTATTTTATAATATAGGAATAATTATCGGAATTCTATTTTTAACCAATTTCTTAGGACCTATTGGTTTGGCTTACGGCGTTGTTTTAGGATCAATCCTTCATTTTTTAATTATCCTTCCGGCTTTAAAAAGTACAGGATTTCATTTTCATTTTTTACCAAATTTTAAATCGGAAAATCTTAAAAAATTATTTAGTATTGCGGGACCGCGAACATTAAGTTTGATTTCTACTCAAATTAATTTTTTTGTTATTACAATCATTGCTTCTCGTTTAGAAAAAGGATCGTTGGCTATTTTTAATTTTGCTAATGATTTACAATATTTACCTCAAAATGTTTTTGCTGTTTCTTTTGCTATTTCTGCTTTTCCCATTCTTTCTTTTTTAATTGATAATAAATATGAGTTTAATAAAATTTTTATTAAAACAATTAAAAATATTTTATTTTTTTTAATACCCATTTCCATTTTTTATTTTGTTTTTAGTAATTCTTTAGTCGGGATTACTTTAAATTACGGAAATTTTGACTTATCAGCTAAAAATGCCGTAAGTGAAATATTAAAAATATTTTCTTTGGGAATGATAGCTTCCTCGCTTTTGCCTTTATTAATCCGCGTTTTTTTTGCTCAAGGAGATGCTTATCGTCCATTTTTTGCCGGATTAAGCACTAATGTTATTAATATTATTTTAAGCTTGATTTTAGCGCCTCGCTTTGGATTAAAAGGATTAACAACAGCTTTTGTATTAAGTAGTTGTTTTAATTTATTTATTCTTTTAGTAATGATAAAAAAAAGAAAAATAATTGAAGAAAATTCTGTAAAAAAATGGAGACAATTAATTCAATTTATTTTAATAATAATAGCCTTTTCTTTATTAAGTGGTTTGGTAAGTTATTTTTACCTCTATTGTTTTGAAAAATTTATAAGTAATTTTTCTTTTATAACAATGTTAATTCAATTAATATTAGGAGGAATTATTTTTCTTGCTATTTATTGTTTTTTGTCTTATTTTTTTATAAAAGATGAATTTAAAGAAATAATTAAAGACATTCCTTTGGTTAATAAATTTTTAAAAAATTCTAATGAAAAATATTCGTAATTTTGCTATTATCGCTCATATTGATCATGGAAAATCAACTTTGGCTGATCGATTATTAGAGTTTACCAATACAATTGATAAGAGAAAAATGAAAAATCAAATTCTTGATCAAATGGATTTAGAAAGAGAAAGAGGTATTACGATTAAAATGCAACCTTGTCAAATGATCTGGCGGAAAAAACTTTCTTCCAATGATGAAAAAATCGATCAAAATTTAAAAGAATATATTTTAAATTTAATTGATACTCCGGGACATGTTGATTTTAATTATGAAGTTTCTCGAAGTTTAGCGGCTGTTGAAGGGGCATTGCTTCTTGTTGATGCTACTCAAGGAATTCAAGCTCAAACAATGGGAAATTATCAATTAGCAAAAAAACAGGGATTAGTTATTATTCCTGTTATCAATAAAATAGATTTACCGATTGCCAAAATCGAAGAAACAGAAAATCAAATTATGGCTTTATGTAAGGTCAAAAGAGAAGAAATTTTAAAAGTTTCAGCTAAAACAGGAGAAGGAATAGAAAAACTTTTAGAAACTATTATAGAGAAAATTCCACCGCCATTAGAAAACGATAATAAAATATTTAGAGCTTTAATTTTTGATTCTTTGTATGATGATCATAAAGGCGTTATTTCTTATGTGAGAGTGGTTGATGGTGAGATTAAAGTGGGTGAAAACGGTTTTTTTATGGCTTCAAAAACTTCTTTTAAAATTAATGAATTAGGAATTTTTAAGCCATGGTTGGAAAAAAAAGAAAAATTAAGCAGTGGGGAGATGGGTTATATTGTTTCAGGAATTAAAGAACCCACTAAAGTAAGAGTGGGAGATACTATTACTAAAATTAAAAATCAAAATGAGAGAAATCAATTCACAAATGAAAATAATGTTAAAATTGAATTGGAAATTGTTGAGCCCTTGCCCGGATATAAAGAACCAGAACCGATGGTTTTTGCAAGCGTTTATCCTGTTAATAGTGAAAATTACGATTTATTAAAAAATGCTATTTTTAAATTAAAACTTAATGATCCTAGTTTAATTTATAAAACAGAATTTTTTTCCGCTTTGGGACAAGGATTTTGTTTAGGTTTTTTAGGTTTGCTTCATTTAGAAATAATTAAAGAGCGATTAGAAAGGGAATATAAATTAGAAGTAATTTTTACCACTCCATCAGTAAACTATAAAACAATATTAAAGAATGAGACAACTAAAGAGGTTTTTAGAGCTTCGGATTTGCCTGAATATGACCAAATTGTAAAAATTTTAGAACCATGGGTAAGATTAGAAATTTTAACGCCCATCCATTTTTTTGGTCAAATTATGCAATTAAAAGACAGGCACCGTTTAGATTATAAAACCACAGAATATTTAGGAGATTTGATGATTGTAATTTTTGATGCGCCATTAAGTGAAATTATTGTTAATTTTTATGATAAATTAAAAAGTATTACCGAAGGTTATGCTTCAATGAACTATAATTTTATTGAATATAGAGAAGGCGATTTAGTAAAATTAGAAATTCTTATTGCTGGTGAAAAAGAAGAAAGTTTGGCGAGAATTGTTCATCGTCGTTTTGCTGAAGAAGAAGGACGAAAAATGGTTAAAAAATTAAAAGATTTATTACCGCGCCAAAATTTTACGGTAGCTATTCAAGCGATGATAGAAGGAAAAATTATTGCTCGAGAAACCCTGCCGGCTTTAAAAAAAGATGTGACTGGTTATTTATATGGTGGTGATAGAACTCGAAAGATGAAATTATGGAAAAAACAAAAAGAAGGAAAAAAACGATTAAAAGAGCGGGGAAAGGTTAATATTTCAACAAAAACTTATATTGATTTAATGAAAACGGAATAAAAATTGAAATAGAAATATAAAAAATAAATTAGACATAACAAATTTTGTGGTTATTCTGAGCGTAGTTCCGTCTGCCGGTAGGCAGGTGAATAATTTCATGCAATGAAAATTCCGTTTGTTTAACTCAATAACTTCTGGCTACGTTCGTTCGCCCAGCGTGCTCACTCACTGAATTGTTCGCTCGCTCTTCATTCTTTTTGAATCAAAAAGAATGAAACCATGCCCGCTCGCTTCACAAATTCAGCCAGAAGTTATTGAGTTAAACTGAATCAAGTATCATTGT
>JAAZHW010000047.1 GCA_012510515.1 Parcubacteria group bacterium | reverse complement strand
GATTCACTTATAGTAATTATTCTACCCAATTTAATACCTGCTGTTTGAGCAATATCATTAGCTCTTTTTTGAGCATCTAAAACAGCTTCTTTTCTGGCTTCAGACTTATAAACATTATCTTCGTCAATAACAAAATTAATAGAAGAAATTTGATTAACGCCAACGTCCGTTAATTTCCCTATTATTTTGCCAACATTATTTAAATCTCTAATCTTTACTTCTATACTTTGAGTTAAAATATAATCAACTAATTTTGGTGGACAATAAGATATATATTGAGAAGAAGCATTGCGACACCAGTTATAATCATATTCAGGTTGTAAATTATATTGAAGAGTTTTTATATCTTTTTCATCAACACCTGATTCCTTTAAAAAATTAATAACTCTTTGCGTTTTTTCATCGTTTTCTGCTTGGACCTTTTCTACGTCAATATTCTGATTGATAATTGACATATCAACCACAGCAACATCAGGTTTAGCATAAACCTTCCCCTCACCATTAACAACAAAAGTGCTGTTTGACAATTCACCATTAATTCCGTTATAGATCGCCCAACCAACTATAAGAGCAACAATTGAGGCAATAATTAAAAAAAATCCTAAACTACATTGCCAAAAATTTGAAGAAGTAATTTTACTCATAATTTTTTTAATACGAATTAGCGATTTCTAAAATTTTCGCTATTTCTTCTTTTTTAATACTGGCGCCACCGACTAAAGCGCCATCAATATTTAATTGATTCAAAAAATTTTTTATATTTTTAGAATCAACTGAACCGCCATATAATATTTTAACATCAAAATTAAAAAATTGGTAGTGTATAAATTCTTTAATAAATTGATGAGTAAGATTAGCTTCTTCTGGATCACAAAAATCTCCTGTCCCAATAGCCCACACGGGTTCATAGGCAATAAAAATTGATTTATTTACAGGGGATAAATTATTTTCTAATTTTAAATCTTTTTCTAATTGATTTTTTAAAACTTCTTCTTTTTTTCCTTTTAATTTTTCTTCTTTTGTTTCGCCAATGCATAAAATTGGCGTTAATTCATTATTTAAAATTGATTGGATTTTTTTATTAATTATTTCATCTGTTTCTCCCATTTGTCTTCTTTCTGAATGACCAACTATAACATATTGAACTCCTAAATTTTTTAACATTAATGGTGAAATTTCTCCTGTATAGGGACCTTCGTTAAGATAAAAACAATTTTGAGCTGCTAATGAAAAATTTAAATTTTTTGCTTTATCCAAATAAACAAAAGGTGGAGCAATAATTAAATTCACGTTTTTAAAATTTTCGTAATTTTTTTGATAATTTTCTAATAAAGATACTGCTTCTTTTTCCGAAGTGGGATTCATTTTAAAATTAGCCACTATTGTTTTCATTAATATTAGTATATAACAAATATTTTAAATATCAAAGTTATAATAAGTGTGTTTATTGTTAATAAAGAACTCTACGCAATGCAAATTCCGTAGTCATTCTGAACGAAGTCCCGCCTACGGCGGGTAAACCTGCCTTACTGATAGACATGGCTAACGCTCAAAATAACGATTAATTTTCAATGTCATCCTGAACGCAGTGAAGGATCCCTCGGCTTTTAGCAATAATTAAGCAATCACTGCTGTGCATGGGATTCTTCGTTAACACTCAGAATGACTGCTATTTTTTTAATGTCATCCTGAAGGCGAAGCCTGAAGGATCCCTCGGCCTTTAGCAATTTAGTTTTTCTTTTACTAAAATAATGATTTTAAATAATTTTTAATACTCTCAAATTATTGAGAATGTAAAAAATATTAATTAAATAAAAATCGTCTTTTATTTTGTTTCTACTAAAGGAACAAAAATAAAGCCTGGATATTCTTCAGTAATTTCTATATTATCCTTATCTTTTTTTTCCACTAAACATAAACTATTTTTTATTGGTAAAACCATTTTCCCACCTACTTTTAATTGCTCTTTAAAAGATTCGGGAATTTCTTTAACTTCCGCCGAACACAAAATTCGATCAAAAGGAGCAAATTTCTTTAAACCATAATAACCATTATCACAAATCATTTCAACAATATCCTTTTGAATATAACCAAGCTTGGCTACGTTTATTTTACCGAATTCGTAAAGTTCGGGGATAATTTCTATTCCATAAACTTTTCCTTTGTTTTTTACCATTTCAGCCAATAAAGCCGTTGTCCAACCAGAACCAGAACCAACATCTAAAACTTTTTGCCCTTCGCAAACATCTAATAATTCCAGCATAAAAGCAACGGTAAGCGGCTGAGAAATGGTTTGACCAAATCCAATTGCCAAAGAAGTATTTTGATAAGCTTCATTTTTTAAATAAGGAATAACAAAATTATAACGGTCAACATTTCTAAAAGCCTGAATAACTTTTGGGCTTTTTAAAAATCCGTCTTTTATTAATCCCTCTATTAATTTTTCATTTGAAATACTCATATTAAAAAGTTGAAAAAATTAAATTATTAATTTTTTAAATTTACCTTCTTCTTTTTGAGAATAATTACCAATAATCGCTAAATTCATTTTTTCAGGTCTGAATAAAAATCGGGCTAAATTTTGAATACTTTTTTTATCTACCTCATCAATCTTTTTATAAATTTCTTTTAATGGATAAATTTTATTATAAATAAGATATTGCAATCCATAATGAAAAGCATAATCATTAGAAGTTTCCAGAGATAAAGCTAATTTTCCTTTAATATAATTTTTGGCTTTTTTTAATTCTTCATTACTTATTTCAACATTTTTTAATAAATCTAACTCATTTTTTATAACTCTTAAAACTTCTTCGGTTTTATCAAGAGATACACCGCTACTAATACCTAAAAATCCGTGGTCAACGCCCAATTCGTCAAAAGAATTAATATAATAAGCTGCTCCTAAATCTTCTCGCACTTTTTGAAAAAGACGTGAACTCATTCCTTCTCCTAAAATTGTTGATAAAACTGATAGAGTATAACGCCGTTTGTCAAAACAGTTAAATGCTCGAGCGGCTAAAATAAAATGATTCTGGTCGGTTTTTTTTGGATTAATCAAAATTGCTGGTTTTGTTTGTTTATAATGAGTTTTAAATTTTTGACCACCCTTTCCTCTTTTAATATTTTTCATTAAGTTGGTAATTTTTTTAATTGCCTCAGTGGGATTAAAATTTCCCGATAAAACAATTAAAGTTTTCTCATTGGTATAATGTTTATTTTTATATCTAATAAAATCCTTTTGAGTTAATGATTTTATTACCTTTTCATTGCCAATAATTGGTTGGCCAGATGGCTGATTTTTATAAAGCAATTCAAATATTAAATCTTCGATTTTAAGACGTGGCGTATCTTCGTAATAATTTTTTTCTTCTAAAATTACCCCTCGCTCTTTATTTATTTCTTCTTCTTTAAATAGTGAGTTTAAATAAATATCGCTAATAATATCTAAAATTTTATCAATGTGTTCGGTAGCGGCTTTGGCAAAATAACCCGTATATTCTCTGCCAGTAAAAGCGTTGTAACTAGCGCCAATACTGTCTAATTCTGTACTCAAAATTTTTTTATTAGGTCTTTTTTCCGTTCCTTTAAAACACATATGTTCTAAAAAATGTGAAATACCAGCCTCTTTTTCACTTTCATATTCAGAGCCGGCTTTAACTAAAATTAAAAAAGTAATATTATGCGATTCTTTTAAAGGAATAAGTAAAAAGTTTAAGCCTTCTTTGTTAATAAAAGATATTTTTTTATTCATTATTTTTCTTCTTCCCATTTATAAGCAACGTGAGTAGTTACTTTATATTCAACAATTTGACCTTTATCTAAAGATACTGATTGATCAATAATTTTTATTCCTGTTAAATTATATTTATCTTTACCTACAAATTCTACTACTTTTTGCAAAGCATCTTCAAAACTTTTTGGAGAAGTACTTATAATTTCTCTAATTTTTACAATAGCCATATAATTAAAATATTTTTTAAATCGACCTTTAATATTATAACTCTAATTGTTGATTTAAATAATCAACTAAATTATTTATTGCGATTCTTTTTTGAATAAGGGTATCACGGTCTCTTACTGTTACTGTTTTATCTTCTACGCTTTGAAAATCAACGGTGATACAATAAGGTGTTCCAATTTCATCTTGCCGTCGATAACGGCGACCAATAGAATCTATCTCGTCATATTGAACTAAAAAGTTTTTCTTTAAATTTTGATAAATTTGCTTAGCTAGTTTCACTAAAGGCTCTTTATTTTTCATTAAGGGAAAAACAGCGGCTTTTACTGGCGCAATTTTAGAATTAAATTTTAATACAGTTTCTATTTCTTTTGTTGCTTTTGTTGTTTGAGTTCGACCACCTTTTATTTCTTCATAGGCATCAAGTAAAAACACTAAAACACTGCGATCCGCTCCAGCCGACGTTTCAATAATATGCGGAGTAAATTTTGTCTTTGTTTTTTCATCAAAATAATTTAATTCATGACCAGAATATTTAGAATGATTGGACAAATCCCAATCACCTCGATTATGAATACCCTCTATTTCTTTCCAACCAAAAGGAAACTTATATTCAATATCATAAGCTGCCCTTGCGTAGTGAGCCAATTCTTCTTTTGTTTGCTGATGCAAACGTAAATTTTCTTTTTTAATCCCTAATTTTATATACCAGTTCAAGCGTTGCTCTACCCAATAATCAAACCATTTATCCGACTCATTAGGATTAATAAAAAATTGCATTTCCATTTGTTCAAATTCTCGCATTCGATAAATAAAATTACCCGGATTAATTTCATTACGAAATGATTTTCCAATTTGAGCGATACCAAAAGGAATTTTTAAACGCATTGAATTTAAAACATTTTCATAATTTAAATAAATACCCTGACAAGTTTCTGCTCTTAAATAAGTAACAGAAGCATCATCTTCTACTGGACCAACAAATGTTTTCATCATTAAATTAAATTTCCTAGCTGACATTAACTCTCCATTGCAATCTGGACATTTATTACCAGAAACCATATCATCTCTAAAACGATGATGACATTTAGAACATTCAACTAAAAGATCACTAAAGCCGGCTGATAAATGGCCAGAGGCTTGCCAAACCTTTGGAGACATTAAAATGGCCGTATCCAACCCCACAATATTATCTTGAAATTGCAACATTTCCTTTCGCCATTCATTTTTAATATTATATTTTAATTCGGTGCCCAACGGACCATAATCATAAGAACTCGAAAAACCACCATAAATTTCCGAAGAAGGAAAAATAAAACCACGCCGTTTTGCTAAACTAATAATTTTATCCATTAAATCATTTTGATTTTCTTCTTTCATTTATTTATTTTATAAAGTTTTAAACAACTAATTTTATTAAATAAAATTAAGGATTAACTATTCCTTCATCTTTTCCAACCGTAGGATCAGATGATAATTCTGAATTAATAGGCCTAAATTTTAAATTAATTTCTTGATTAGTAAAAGTGTCTTTAGCGGTTAAAGTAATCTCTTTTGTTAAATTAATTAATGTTCCAATCTGATTAGAAGAAGGCGTAACGGCAATTTGAAAAATTAATTCTTTGGCTGGCAAAAGAATACCAGAAAATGCTTCAATATTTTTTATATTCCAAACTATTTCCCCTGTTCTCTCGTTATATTGTGGTTCAATATCGCCATAATTTCCATTATAAACGCCCGTCCAAGAAATTCCTTGAGGTAAACTTGTTTTAATTATTATGTTTTCTAAATCATTATTATAATTAATAATTTTCCAATGTATAGTAAAATTAGTAGTTTTTCCAACTCTCAATGGCAAACTTCCCTTGTTGACTATTCCAGATTCAGCATCTCTAAATAAAGCATAATTTTTAAAATCAATTTTTCCTGCCATCTTTGTTATTAATTCAGCCACAGCTGTAGTGCTTTTTAAACTACTATTAGGAGGAACGTTTGGTGAATCAATAGTAACCTTTACTTTTAGCATTTGATTTTCGTCATTAAAATTTCGAGTTGGATAATCATTGATCGTATTAATTTTAAAAACAACAAAACCTTTATCTCCTTTATTAAGTATTTTTAATTCATTATTAGTCCCTCCATTCCAAATAATTTGTTTTTTTAACGAATCAAAATAACCATTAGTTGAAACACTAGAAAAATTAAACATATCACCTTCTAATTCTGCTTTAATAACAACATCATTTAAAGTGATGTTAGTATTATTTTCATAATCAATTCGATATTCTAACGATTCATTATTTTTAGCAATATAATTTTTAGTATTATTAAGAGAAATACTTAAATTAAGCGGTGTCTCTAAAATTTTTAACATCGCAACTTTTTTTTCTAATTCAATTGTTTTATTTTCAGTCATCAAATTCATACTTACTCCCATTTCATAAAAACTATTTTTTTCACCAATAATCATTCCGCTAATATTTATTTCGGCTCTTTCTTTTGGCTGTAAATTTTTCCAAATCCATACATCATTGCCATCGTTTGGATTTATATCAGCACTAGAAAAATTAAAACCTAAAGGATAAAATAATTGAATTTTTAAATCAGAAAGTGGCTTATCTGAATTATTTGTAAAATTAACCTTAAAACTAAATTCTTCTCCGCTAATAATATTTTCCGGAACAGAAACATTATAATCTATTACCGGACCACCAATGGTTATTGTTTGCTCTTTTGATTTTTCAAAACGACCATCAAAACCCACAATATTATACTGAAGAGTAGCTCTAATTTTTTCAATTCTATTTGGTGTTCCCATAGCTACTAAATAAAATTTTTCTATATTAGAACTTCCTGTTCCTAAATTGCCTAAATCTTTTTTAAACAAATAACTATTAGTTTCTTCATTACCTATAATTTTAATATTTTCTGGAAAACTTAAAAGTAATTGAGCATTTTGCAATAAATTATCTGAATTATTGTTATAAGAAACTTCTAAAGTAAATGGCTCGCCTAATAAAATATTATTAGTACTATTTATATCAATGTTTATACCCGTTTTTTGAGTAGAAACTTTTTGAGCCAAAAAGAATCCTTCAACAATTAACCCAACAAACAAAACTCCGGCAACTATATATAACCAAACATTGGATTTTTTCTTTTTTTCATAAAAATCAATCGGCGGTCTTTTTTTAGGTTCTTCTTTTGGTGAATAATAATGAGGGACTTCTTGTTTATTTTTTTCATTTTCTGTTTTTTCTTCTTCGTTTTCTAACGGTAAAATTGATGAATAATCTAAATATTCATCCTCGTCTTCTAGAGGACTCCCCTCTTTCATTTTATATAATCTTTTTTCAATATCATCTAATGACATAAATTAATATAAAATAATTAATCTTTAATTAAATAATTATTTTTTTCTTTAAATCTTCTTCAATAATATTATAATCTATTTTTTTAAAATTAGATAGCTCTTTTGATTTTAAAATATCTAAAATACTAAATTGAGATAAAAATTTAATAATTTTAATTGTTTGATTATTAAAATGATTGTTTAAATCGGCAAAGTCGGGCATCAATCCTAATGATTGAATTAATTTTATTAAAAAATCAGTGTTTATCAAATCAATAAATACTTCTTGATTCTGAGGGGTAATTTTATTTATTAAATTAAGATTTTTTAAATACCCTACTAAAGCCCGCCATAAAAAATCGTCTTTTTCACTTTCTATAATTGCTTCGTTGAAAAAATTAAGCATTTTTAAGGCGTTTTTTAAAGCTAAGGGATTATGGCGAATGTTGGAAAAATTATTTAACGTTAGAACACTTGTTAAATGTTTATTATTAACAGCAATAAATGTTATTTCAACTAAATTTAATAATTCTAGATGCGAATTAAATTTAGCTAATATTTTTTTTAAACCTTTAGCTATTATCTCTGTTTTTCCCATCAATTCTGTATATAAAATTATCCTTCCGTCAGATTCATTAATTGTTTCTTTTTTTAAAACTATTGCGTAAGTGGTATATTCGGACATATTTTTATTATATAAATAACTTTTATGTTTGCAAAAACTAAAATTTTATTATAATCTTAAAATGTGGAAGGGTGGCCGAGTGGTTTAAGGCAAAGGTTTGCTAAACCTTGGCGCTTTCGGCGCCTCGTGGGTTCGAATCCCACCCCTTCCGCTCTCTTGTTAAAATTAAAAATAAAAATTGGTTGTTTTTCACCCAAAATTTGCCGTCTAAAAATTTGGCATTTTTTAATTATAATTTTGGATTAATGCCTAATTTTTTAATCTTTGTAGTAGGCATTTTAATAAAAATTGTTTATATTTAAATAAAGGTCGCTGCTAATTAAAAATTACTATTATTAAATCAAAATATGAATAAAAAAACTTTATCTATTGTTGTTGTCTTGATTTTAGTTATTGTTGGATTGTATTTTCTTTTAGAAAATAAGGGAGTACAAAAAGAAACAGAAATCGCATCACCTACACCCATCCAAACAGAAGAATCCGCTCCTACTCCTCCTTCTACTACCACCGATCAAACCATGATTGATTGTAGCAATATAGAAGACCCTACCTGTTTTATAAGCAGAGCAAATACTTGTTTACCAGTAAAAACCCGAATGGTTAGTTCAGACAATACCACTCAAATTGAAATAATAATTTTAGGAATAGAAAATGAAAAATGTCATTTTCAGAGAAAAATCAATGATGCAATGGATTTGAATTGTTATTTTCCAAAAGACACTAATATAATGAATGCTATTGATCAAACTTTTGGAAATGATCATGGCTTACAAGAAGTAGTTGATGCGGCTTGCGCGAATCAGTAATTTATTTTAAAGAAAATAAAATATTTATTATTAAAATCTCCTATTTTTTAATAGGAGATTTAATTTCTTATAAAGTTTTCACTGTATAATTTTATGTTTTTTTATAATTCCACTTCTATTTTTGAATAACGATGAGCTTTAGCGGCAATAATAAAACATACTATACTTGATGCAATTAAAATACAAGCAACCAATACGCTCAATAGTTTAGGATAAATTAATATTAAAATTCCAGTTAAAAGAATTAATAAACCTTCTAAAATGACGCTTCGAACAAAATTTTTTATAAATCCTGAAACAATTTCTACTTGTTGCATAATAATTTAAAAATTAATAAGCGACCTTTTATAAAATTATAAAAATATTTTATATTATTTTTACATTATTTCTATATATCATTATAATGTAAAATTAAAAATAAAAAATCTAATTAAAATAAAATAATCCCCCTAAATGGGGGATTTTTATAATTATAATCAAAAAATTCTCGGCGAAACCTACTCTCCCTACGAAAGTAAGTACCATCGGTGTTTAATGATTTCACTTCTCTGTTCGGAATGGAAAGAGGTGGTACACATTAAACTAAATCACCGAGAAATTTTTAATTACAATTAAATATTTATATTTTTATTTACTAATGAAGCATTTTTTATCGGGACGAATCATCCGATTAGTACGTCTCGGCTCAAATCATTACTGATCTTACACCTAACGCCTATCAACCCTTGATTCTTGCGAATTAGGGTTCCGACATTTGTCGGACCTAGTCATCTCCTAGGGGATGAAATGATACCTAATCTTGGGATGGGCTTCGCGCTTAGATGCTTTCAGCGCTTATCTCAACCGAACATAGCTACCCGACACTTCTCCTGGTGGAAAAGCCGGTACACCAGAGGTTCGTTCAACCCGGTCCTCTCGTACTAGGGTCAACTTCCCTCAAGTATCAAACGCCTGCAACAGGTAGAAACCAACCTGTCTCACGCATATTAATCAACGATTACTCGTTGTATGGACTATACCATTACCCCACAAATGCGGGGCAATCGACGTATTAACTGCTTTCGCAATTCCTGCTATAAATAGCAAAGTCTCTACGGGGTTAATATATGTCTTTTTCTTTTTTTGGAATAATTTAATTCTCTAAATTTATCAATTAATTGCATCAATTCGCTAAAATCTTTTGAATCATTTATTGTTTCTTTTTTCTTTAATATTTCTTCCATTAAAGCAACTTGCTGTTTTTTTATAATAACGTATGGTTTTATCCAACAAAGAAATTCTATAATAGCTTTCTGTCTGCTAATTATATATTCCAAAATTCCATCTTTGCGTTTGCGGACATATCCTAATTGAATTAAGTCGCAAATTTTTTGGAATTTTAGCCTTTCTTTATTGGATTGGAAGAAAACTATATATGGAGCGATTTGAAAACCATATTTATAACTTTTATTTGGTTTCAATCTCACATATATACTTCCATCTCCATCTAGAAAAACCAGCTAAATAAGATTTTTGCGTTGATGAAATATTTTTAGACATATACAACTTCCCTCGGTATTATCCTAACATACCACAGGTTGTTATTCAAGTATTATTAGGACTTCACCGATATGAGTCGATTTGTCATTCTGATATTACTACCAGAAGCCGCCAAACTTGCTAACAGCAACAAGTTTTGTTGACGGTTTAAACCCAGCTCGCGTATCATTTTAATTGGCGAACAGCCAAACGCTTGGGACCTTCTCCAGCCCCGCGCTATGATGAGCCGACATCGAGGTGCCGAACCAGATCGTCGATAAGGACTCTCAGATCTGACT
>JAAZHW010000046.1 GCA_012510515.1 Parcubacteria group bacterium | reverse complement strand
CTATAAATTAGAATTAATTGAGGAGTTAAAAAAACAAAAAAAGCCAATTTCTATCTATAAAACTTTAGATAAAAATAAAGAAATTTTTGTTGATCTTTGCGCTGGTCCTCATATTTTTTCTACTAAAAGTATTAATAAAGATGCTTTTAAATTAGAAAAACTAGCCGGTGCTTATTGGAAAGGAAATGAAAAAAATCCAATGCTTACCCGAATTTATGGATTAGCTTTTAATACTAAAAAAGAACTAGAAACTTATTTAAATCTTATTGAAGAAGCTAAAAAACGCGACCATCGTGTTTTAGGACCCCAATTAGATTTATTTAGTTTTCATGAAGAATTTGGTCCGGGATTAGTGTATTGGCATCCAAAAGGAGGATTGATTAGAGTTTTAATGGAAAATTTTTGGCGAGAAGCTCATTTAAAAAATGACTACGGAATTGTTTTTACTCCTCATATTGGTAAATCTGATTTATGGAAAATTAGTGGCCATCTCGGTTTTTATAAAGAAAATATGTATTCTTCAATGATAATAGATGATGACGAATATTATATTAAACCAATGAATTGCCCTTTTCATATCCAAATTTTTAAAACAAAAATTCATTCTTATCGTGATTTACCATTCCGTTGGGCAGAATTAGGAACAGTTTATCGTTACGAAAAAGCCGGCGTTCTTCATGGTCTATTACGCGTTCGGGGTTTTACTCAAGATGATGCCCATTTATTTTGTACCCCCGAGCAAATGCCTTCAGAAATTAAAAAAGTTTTAGATTTTTCTCTTTATATTCTAAAAAGTTTTGGTTTTGATCAGTTTAACGTTTATCTTTCTACTAAACCAAAAGATTCTATAGGAAAATTAAGCAAATGGAATGAAGCGACTAAAGCTTTAGAAAAAGCTATTAAAGCAGCTAAACTTCCTTATCAAATTGATAAAGGTGGTGGTGCTTTTTATGGTCCAAAAATTGATATTAAAATTAAAGATGCTTTAGGACGAGAATGGCAATGCTCTACTATTCAATTTGATTTTAATATGCCGGAAAAATTTCAAATGAAATATATTGATAAAAATGGAAAATCTCAACAACCCTATATGATTCATCGGGCCCTAATGGGTTCAATTGAAAGATTTTTTGGTACTCTAATAGAAAATTATGCTGGCGCTTTTCCCTTTTGGCTTTCTCCTATCCAAATAAAACTTTTACCAATTAATGATAAATTTATTCCTTTTGCTTATGCGCTTAAAGAAAAATTGGAAGCTGAAGATTTTCGAATAGAAATTGATGACAATAAAGAAACTATTAGTAAACGCATTCGCAATGCTGAAATAGAAAAAATTCCTTACACTATTGTTTTGGGACAAAAAGAAATTGATTCGGGCAAATTACCAATAAGAGAACGTTTTAATGACGAAATTAAATTTTTAGCGCTTGATGAATTTATTGAAATTTGCAAAAATCAAATTCCCAAACCGAAAAAAATTTAGATGACAACTAAATCCAAAAATAAAAAAAATTTTAAACCAGTTAAAAAACAAATTGACGCTATTGCCAAGCCAAAAATTATTGTTATTGTCGGACCAAATGCTTCTGGAAAATCTGATTTAGCAATAAAAATTGCTAAAGAATTTAATGGTGAAATTATTTCTGCTGATTCAAGACAGGTTTACAAAGGAATGGATATTGGTACAGGAAAAGTACCGAAAGACCAATCACAAAATAAAAATTTTTATTTTTATTGTGGCATCAGACACTATTTACTTGATGTTTGTTCGCCTCAAAAAATCTTTACCGTTATCGAATATCAAAAATTAGCTCAAAAAGCTATTAAAAATATTTTAAAACAAAATAAACTTCCTATTATTTGTGGTGGCACTGGTTTTTATATTGATGCCACTATTTATAATTATAAATTTCCGCCAGTTAAGCCGAATAAAGTATTAAGAAAAAAACTAGAACAAATATCTAAAGAGGAACTTTTAGAAAAATTAAAAAAGCTTGATTCGCATTATGCTCAAAAAATAGATATTTATAACAAAAGAAAATTAATAAGAGCTATTGAAATAGCAACAGTGCTTAAAAAACCAATCCCCCCTCTTAATAAAGATTCTTTATATGATGTCCTAAAAATTGGTGTTTGGCGTAAACCAGAAGAATTGAAAAAACGAATTGAAAAAAGATTATTAAAAAGATTGGATGAGGGAATGATTGAAGAAATTAAAAACCTTCATCAAAAAGGTATTAGTTATCAAAAATTATATAATTTTGGATTGGAATATCGCTATGTGAGTTTATATCTTCAAAACAAAATTACTTACGAAAAAATGATTGAAGAATTAAAATCAAAAATTTGGCAGTACGCTCGTCGTCAAAAAACTTGGTTTAAAAAAGATAAGGAAATTCATTGGATTTCTACAATCAATGAAGCAAAAAAATTAGTTAAAGATTTTTTAAAAAATTAAAAAATTTCTTTATTGTCCCTATAATTATATCACAACAATTTTTAATTATTCTGTCAATAAAAGTCGGATTCTTTCTTGAACAACATTAGGATTAAAACGTCCTTTAGTTTCTCTCATTACTTGACCAGCTAAAAATTGTAAAGCATTGCTTTTTCCCTTTTTAAAATCAGTAACGGCTTGAGGATTGTTTTCAATTACTTTTTTAACTACTTCGTCAATTTCATTACTATCAAAAACTTGAAAAAGATTTTTTTCTCTAATAATAATTTCCGCATTAGCGCCTGTTTCAAACATTTCTGTTAAAACATTTTTACCAGCGGCTGAAGAAATCATTTTTTTATCCAAAAAATCAATCAATAAAGCAAAATTATTAGGGGTTATTTTACTCCGA
Organism: Parcubacteria group bacterium; assembly: GCA_012510515.1. Lineage (GTDB taxonomy): Bacteria > Patescibacteriota > Minisyncoccia > UBA6257 > JAAZHW01 > JAAZHW01. Next base: position 978 of record JAAZHW010000046.1, on the reverse strand, counting down.
GTAATTTCTAAAGCATTTAAAAGCAATAGAGATTTAAAATCTGTTGTTAAATAATTATAAGCTAATTTTATTCTTTCTTCCCGTTCTTTTTCAGTAGTATTTTTTAAAACATCTAATTCCATTATTACTTTTTCAAAATAATTTGATAATTCAATATCGTAAACGATTTCTTCTATTTCTTTTGGTTTTAAACCATATTCTTTCAAAAATCTTAATCTTTTTTCATTTGGTAATTCGGGAACTTCTCTTTTAATTTTTTCAGTATCAAAAAATTCATTTACTTTTATTGGCTTTAAATCTGGCTCAGGAAAATAACGATAATCATGAGCTTCCTCTTTTCTGCGTTGAGATACAGTTTTTTTGTCTTTTTCATTCCAACCGCGAGTTTCTTGAATTATTTCTTCACCTTTTTCTAATGCTTCAATTTGTCTTTTAATTTCGTAATCAATTGATTCTTCCACTGCTCGAAAAGAATTAAGATTTTTAATTTCTACTTTTGTTCCTAACTTAACACCAGAGATGTCTTCTGCTAAGCTAATATTAACTTCGCAACGCATCTCCCCTTTTTCCATATTGGCATTACTAATATCTAAATATTTTACAATTGCTTGTAATTCTTCACAAAATTTTCTAGCTTCTTTTCCCGAATGAATATCCGGTTCAGTTACTAATTCAGCCAATGGCACGCCAGCTCGATTAAAATCAACAAAAGTTTTTCCTCCTTCATGAATTAAACGCGCTGTATCTTCTTCTAAATGAATTCTGATAATATTTATTTTTTTGAAAATAAATAAATCGTTTTCAATATCACTTATTTCTAAATAACCTCCTTTACAAAATGGTTTATCATATTGAGAAATTTGATAACCCTTTGGTAAATCAGGATAAAAATAATTTTTTCTATCAAATTTGGCAATTTCCGCTATTTCACTATTAAGAGCCAATCCTAATTTAATAACATTTCTCATTGCTTCTTTG
>JAAZHW010000002.1 GCA_012510515.1 Parcubacteria group bacterium | reverse complement strand
GGCGTAGGAAGATTAATGGGGACGATTGTAGAGGTGTCTCATGATGATAAAGGAATTATTTGGCCTTTATCAGTAGCACCATTTGCTATTCATTTGATAAAAATTAATAGTCCTGATTCAAAAATTAATCAAAAAATTAAAAAAGAAGCCGATAAAGTTTATCAGCAATTTATAAAAAAAGATATAGAGATTTTATACGATGATAGAGAAGAAAAATCAGCGGGAGAAAAATTTATTGATGCAGATTTAATTGGAATCCCTTATCGTTTAGTTATCAGTGAAAAAACTTTACAAAGAGAAGCGGTGGAAATTAAAAATAGAAATTCAGAAAATCCAGAATTTATTAAAAAAGGCAACATTATAAATTATTTTAAAAAATTAATTAAAGAATAAAAATAAAGATATGTTTAAAAATTTATTAGCAAAATTATCACCGGGGTTAGGAATTGATTTAGGAACAACCAATTCATTAGTTTATTTAGAGGGTCAAGGAATTATTATTAATGAGCCATCAGTGGTGGCTTATAATCAAAAAACTGGAGAAATTTTAGCCATTGGAAAACAAGCGGAATTAATGGTAGGACGTACTCCTTCTCATATTTTTGCTGTTCAACCATTAAACAATGGAGTAATTTCTGATTTTGAATTATCTGAAGAAATGCTGCGATATTTTTATCGTAAATTTCAAAAATCAAAAATGGGATTTTTGCCCTATCGTCCGCGGGTTGTTATTGGTATTCCTTGTGGAGTAACGGAGGTAGAAAGAAAATCGGTTGAAGATGCGGCTTTTAATGCCGGCGCTGGAGAGGTTTATTTAATTGAACAACCATTAGCATCAGCCATTGGGAGTCATATTGATATTTTTGAACCTTCGGGAAATATTGTTGTTGACATTGGTGGTGGCACAACAGATATTGCCACAATTTCTTTGGGAGGAATTGTTCGTTATAAAAGTTTAAAAATAGCTGGTCAAAAATTAAACGAGAATATTATAAAATATATTAAAGAAGAATATCATTTATTGATTGGTGAAGTAAGCGCCGAAGAAGTAAAATTAGAAGTAGGATCAGCTAAAATAACAGGAATGGAAAAAATAGAGACTACTGTTCGAGGAAGAGATTTATCAACTGGTTTACCTAAAGAAATTACCGTAACGAATGAAGAAATTTCTAAAGCTATTGATAAATCATTAAAGATTTTAATTGAAGCTATTCGAGCAACTATTGAAGAAACTCCTCCTGAATTAGTAGCTGATATTTATACTAAAAATATTTGGTTAGCAGGTGGCGGTAGTCTTTTGAGAAATTTAGATAAATTAATTGAAAGTTATTGTGATATGCCAGTAAAATTAGTTGAGGATCCATTAACAGCAACTGTGCGAGGATTAGGAACGATTGTTGAATCTCTTGAAGAGTACAAAAAAATTCTTATTTATGAAAGAAAAACAAAAGAGTAAAATCATTTTTTTAATTATTGCCGGTTTGATTATTGTCAATCAAAATTTTGCATTAGCAGCTGAAGATCAAGGCAGATTGATTGGGTTTAGAAATGCGTGGATGAAAATAATGAATGAGGCGGATAGTTTTTTAAGAGGGTTGCTTTATTTTAAACAAATTCAGGAAGAAAATAATACATTGGTTTTTCAAAATCGCGCTTTAGAATCATTATTAATAGATTATCAAAGTCTTAAAAAAGAAAATGAGCTTTTAAGAGAAGCTTTAAAAATAAAAAAATCAGATAATTTTAATTTTGTTTTAGCTGATATTATTGGACGATCGCCCTTAAATTTTTCTCAAACTTTTGTTATTAATGTTGGTGAACAAGATGGAATTAAAGTTGGGCAGCCAGTTGTTTGGGGTGGAAAAAGTTTAGTGGGTGAAATAATAGACGTAAGAAAAAATACAAGTATCGTTCGATCTATTTCTGATACGGAATTTAAAGCCGCAGTATTAATTGGTGAAAAACGAATAGAAGGGCTTTTAAAAGGAAACGGTTTTTTGCCTCTTTATATAGATTTAGTTCCTGTTGATGTTGAAGTAAACCAAAATAGTAAGATTTATACTTCTGGATTAGATAATAAATTTCCTAAAAATTTGTATATTGGTGATGTTAGTCAAGTTGATAAAATAGAAGGAAAAATTTTTCAAGATATAAAGATTGAGCCGGCTTTAGATTGGACAAAGCTCTATCAAGTTTTTGTAATCACCAATACTAATTAAAAAATGAAAAATATTTTTAAACAAATTATTAAAACGCTTTTTTTTATTTTATTTATTTTTATTTTAGCAATTTTTCAGGTTACTTTTATTAATCGTTATTATTTGTGGGGAACAGAACCCAATATGGTTTTAATTGGTCTCCTTTGTAATATTTTTAATCCTAATTTTGCCGCTGTTATTTTAGGAGCAATTGTTGGAGGTGCAATTTATGATTTTAGCGGTTTGTTTAATTTTGTTTCTTTTTTAAGTTTTTTATTTACTATTATTATTTTTCATTTTTGGGGGAAAAAATATATTTTAAAAAAAAATTTATTTTTAAATTTTTTATTTGGAATTTTAGGAACAATTTTTTATAATTTCTTTTATATTTTATTAAGTTATTTTCTTTTTAATGCTAATTTTTTTCAATATTTTTTTAGTGTTAGTCATTTAATCGAAATGGGTATAAATGGTTTAGGGGTCTTTATTTTTTGTCTTATAGCCGAATTTTTTAATCTTTTAAAGAGTTTAATTTGGAAAAAATGAAATTAAATTTTAAAAAATATAAAAAATTAAAAAGGAGAAACGATTTTTTAGAAGCCGAAGAAATATTATTCAACAAAGAAGCTGTTTCTAAGCTAAAAGAAGAAAATGATTTAGAACGTTTAGAAATTTCTATTGGCCAATGGGGATTAAATTTTTTGTTATTTTTTGGCATTTTTATTTTAATTTTTTCATTAGGATTTGTTGTCCACTTAAATTTTTTTAGAGGAAATGAATTTCAAATAGCGGCTCAAAAAAGTGCTTTAAAATCTATACCAATTATTGCCGATAGAGGTTTGATTTTTGATTCGTCTAATAAAGTTTTGGTTTATAATCAAGAAGTATTTGATTTAGTTTTTTTCCCTAATTATTTACCAATAGATAAGGGAGAAAGGGAAAAGGTCTTAAATAAGATTAAAGAAAAACCTGAAATAGCCGAAGTAATTAATGAACAATATTTTAAAAAAGAAAATTCTTTAGATAGTTTGGTTATTAAAAATGATTTAACTCGAGAAGAGGCGATAATATGGGAAAGTTATTTTGCTGGTTATCCGACTATTCAAGTAATAAGACAAAATTTAAGACAATATGAATCACCTTTGATTTTTAGTCATATTTTAGGTTATGTGGGTAGAGTATCTTCTGATGATATTAAAAAAAACCCTCAATATAGTAATTTTTTAAAAATTGGAAAAACGGGAATCGAAGCATTTTATGAAGATAATTTGCGAGGCATTGATGGAGAAATTAAAATTAAACAAAATGCTTATATGGAAGTTTTGGGACAAAGCATTTATAAAAAACCGCAAGTTGGGAATAATTTATTTTTAACTATTGATTCTGATTTGCAGGAGTATAGTTATAAGCGTTTAGAACAACAAATAAATTCATTAGGAAAAGAAAAAGAAAGAGGAGGGGTGGTAATTGTCACTGATCCTCAAACGGGAAAAGTTTTATCGCTTGTCAGTTATCCGGGTTATGATATTAATGCTTTTTCTAAAGGAGTTAGTCAAGATTATTTTGAAAAATTAAAAAAATCTAATTTAAATCCTTTATTTAATCGAACGATATCAGGTTTATATAATCCGGGATCAACAATTAAACCTTTTATGGCTATTGCGGCGCTTGAGGAGAAAATAATCGATCCAAATAAAAAAATAGAAACGCATGGTTATTTGAGTTTACCCAATCCATATAATCCAGACAAACCTTCTATTTTTCCTGATTGGCGTAATAATGGATTTGTTGATATGAAAGATGCTATAGCTCGTTCAAGTAACGTTTATTTTTACATTATTGGCGGTGGTTATGAAAATCTAGAAGGTTTAGGAGTTAAAAGAATTAAAGAATATTTAGAAAAGTTTCAATTTAATATTATTACGGGAATTGATTTGCCAGCAGAAAATGTTGCTGCTATTCCTGATGAAAACAGTAAAGATGTTTGGAGAATTGGTGATACTTATAATATTTCAATAGGTCAAGGTGATTTATTAACAACTCCGATTCGTCTGATAACTAATTTAAATTCCATAATTAATGGCGGAAAAATTATGCGTCCCTATCTTTTAGATTATATTAAAGATTATGATAAAAGAATGGTTTTTCAAAATAATCCTTTAATAATCAAAGAAAACTTTATTAATCCTGATAATTTGAAAGTAGTTAAAGAAGGAATGAAAAAAACAGTTGATAGTCCTTTGGGCACAGCTCATAGCTTAGTTGATTTGCCATTTTCTGTTGGAGGAAAAAGTGGTAGCGCTCAAACGGCTGGAAATACCAAAACCAATGCTTTGTTTTATGCTTTTGCTCCTTATGATAATCCCAAAATATCCGTTTTAATTTTAATTGAAGATGTTCCCGAGGGTTCTTTGAATGCTATACCAGTAGCAAAAGATATTCTTTTGTGGTGTTATAAAAACAAAATATTAGAATAGTAAATATTTAAAAATTCCAAATACAATAGAGAATGTTGATTATTTTTAAAAGTCATGGGATCCTTCAGGCTTCGCCTTCAGGATGACATCGATGAGGGCGTCATTCTGAGCGTTAGCGAAGAATCCCACGCACAGTAGTGATTGCTGATTATTGCTAAAAGCCAGGGGATTCTTCACCCTCCTCTCGGCGGGCAGGCTCCGTTCAGGATGACACCAAAAACAGTGGCGGCGAAATTCTTTTAGAATTTCGCCGCCACATTATTTACTTTTCCAAGGTTCTTGTTTATAATATAATATATATTATAAGATAAATATTTTTACTTAGCTTGTTTTATTCAAGCAAGTATTTAATTTTAATAATATGTCTCAACAAATTTATTTAACTAAAGAAAAATACGAAGAACTAAAAAAAGAACTTAAAGAAAGGGAAACTATTATTCGGCAAAAAATAGCCGAAGATTTAAAGCACGCTAAAGAAATGGGTGATTTATCCGAAAATGCTGCTTATTCACAAGCTAAAAACGATAAAGCTTTTAATGATGGAAAAATTATGGAATTAGAATATATTTTAAATCATTGTGAAATTATTGAAAAATCAGAAAAAAATGATAAAGTAGAGATAGGTTCTACGGTAAAACTTCAAGATGAAAATAATAAAATTTTAGAATATAAAATTGTTGGACCAGAAGAAAGTGATCCATTAAAAAATCTTATTTCTTATCAATCACCTTTGGGGCAAAAATTATTAAACAAAAAGGAATGTGAAGAAATAAAATTAGAAAAACCAGATAAAACTTTTAAAAAATATAAAATTATTTCTATTAATTAATTTCTATGTCTACATCTGATGAAATAAAAAAAATTAGAATAAAAAAAATTGAAGAATTAAAAAAAGATGGCAAAGAACTATATCCGAGCCATTGTTTTAAAAACAAAACGATTAGCGATATTTTAAAAAATTTTTCTTCTTTTAGTAAACAAAAAAAGAATAGTTGGATAGCTGGGCGAATAATGAATATGCGTTTTCATGGTGGTATCGCTTTTATTGATTTAAGAGATGAAAGTGGAGAATTACAAATAGTTATTAAAAAAGAAAATATTAAAGATTTTGATTCTTTAGAAAAATATTTAGATAGTGGTGATTTTATAGAGGTTAGAGGTTATCCTTTTAAAACAAAAAGAGGAGAAAAAAGTTTGTTGGTAAAAGAATGGCGTATTATTTCTAAGAGTTTAAGGCCATTACCATCAGAATGGTATGGATTAAAAGATTCTGAAGAGCGCTTTCGAAAACGTTATTTAGATTTAATTCTTAATCAAGACGTTAAAAAACGTTTTGAATTACGTTCTTTGATAATTAAAACAATGAGAGATTTTTTTAACAATAAAGGTTTTTTAGAAGTGGAAACACCAATTCTTCAAACTTTAGCTGGAGGGGCTACCGCCCGTCCTTTTAAAACGCGTTTAGATACTTTAAACATTCCCTTGTATTTAAGAATTGCTCCAGAGCTTTATTTAAAAAAATTAATCGTTGGTGGATTTGAAAAAATTTACGAAATTGGTAAAAACTTTCGGAATGAAGGAATAGACAAAACTCATAATCCAGAATTCACCATGCTGGAGCTTTATTGGGCTTATGCTGATTATCAAGATATGATGGGTTTTATAGAAGATTTATTAGTTTATATTCTGAAAAATGCTTTGCCTAAAACTAAAAATCCGTTGCTTGTAAATTACAATGGTCAATTAATTAATTTTACGCCACCTTATCCAAAAGTGAATTTTTTAGATATAATTAAAGAAGAAATGAAGGTTGATCCTTTAACAGTGGATGAAAAAAATATTTTATCTTTTTTGCAAAACAAAGGAGTTGATATTACATCGGAAATGCGGCAATATAATAAATGGGAATTGTTTGATGAAGTTTACAAAAAAGTTCATTTAGAAAAAATGATTCAGCCAACGTTTATTATTCATCATCCAGTGGCTTTATCACCCTTAGCTAAATTAAGAAAAGAAAATAATGAAGAAACTGAAAGATTTCAATTGGTTGTTGGTGGGATAGAATGTGTTAATGGTTATTCAGAATTAAATGATCCGATAGATCAAGCCAGACGTTTTAAAATTCAAGAAAAAAGAAGAAAAGCTGGTAATAAAGAAGCTCCTCAATATAATAGTGATTTTGTTGAAGCATTAGAATATGGTATGCCTCCCACAGCTGGTGTTGGTATTGGTATTGATCGTTTGGTAATGATTTTAACTAATGCCCCCTCGGTTAAAGAAGTAATATTTTTTCCTTTTATGAGAAATAAATAAAAATAAAAACAAGAAACATGCTTACAGATTTATTAAAAAAAATACGAGAAAATCCTGATTTTTATAAAGAAGGAATTTCTAAAAAAAATAGTAATATTCAAATTATTGATGAAATTTTAACATTGGATAAAGAATATAGGGCTAATTTAGGAGAAATCGAATTTTTAAGAGCGCAAATAAATGAACTTTCTAAAAATGTTAAATTTAGTCAAGATCATTTAGAACAAGCTAAAGCGACAAAAAAAAGAATTAAAGAATTAGAAGCAGAATTAGCGCCAATTGAGGAAAAATTAGATAAACTTTTATATCAAATTCCTAATATTCCATTAGATGATGTTCCTTTGGGTAAAGATGAAATGGAAAATAAAGTTTTAAGAGAAATTGGTGAGCGTCCAAATTTTAAATTTTTACCTAAAGATTATTTTGATTTAGTTGAAGACAAATGGATTGATACCAGAAGAGCAGCAAAAGTTTCTGGTACGCGTTTTGGTTATTTAAAAAATGAGGCAGTTTTTATAGAGTATGCTATTGTTAAATGGGTCATAAATTTATTAAAAGAAAAGGGATTTATGCCTGTTGTTCCGCCAGCCTTTATTTCGTCAAAAGCAATGAAGGGAATGGGTTATATTGATAGTGAAAAAGATTTGAATGAACGCTATTATTTTCCTCAGGACGATTTATTTTTAATTGGTACCGCCGAACAAGCAATTGGGCCAATGTATATGGATGAAATTTTAGAAGAAAAAGATTTGCCTTTGCGATATATTGCTTTTTCGCCTTGTTTTCGGAGAGAGGCCGGTTCTTACGGAAAAGATACTAAAGGCATTTGGCGAGTTCATTATTTTGAAAAATTAGAAATGTTTATTTTTTGTACACCCGAACAATCCGAAAAAGAACATCAACTAATTTTAGCTATCGAAGAAGAATTGATGCAACAACTAAAAGTACCTTATCGGGTAGTGCAATTATGTACCGGTGATTTGTCTAATCCTTCGGCAAAATCTTTTGATATTGAAACATGGTTGCCGGGACAAAATCGTTATGGTGAAACACATTCCTCAAGTAATTGTACTGATTATCAATCACGGCGTTTGAATATTCGCTATCGCAGCAAGGAAGGTTTGAAATTCGTTCATACTTTAAATGGAACGGCCTTTGCCATCGGTAGAATTTTAGCAGCCATTATTGAAAATTATCAACAAGAAGATGGAAGTATTGAAATTCCAGAAATTCTCAAAAAATATTTATAAATTGAAATAAAAAAATTTTAATTTAATATTAATTTAATGGAGCATGTTATTACCTCCAATTC
>JAAZHW010000045.1 GCA_012510515.1 Parcubacteria group bacterium | reverse complement strand
GCTATGCGCCCACTAAAAATTAATTCTAAAAAGTGCTGACTAAAATCTATAAAATTTAATTGGAAAACTGCTGATATAATACGGGTGCTCTACCGCTGAGCTATGCGCCCACTAAAAATTAATTGATTTGGGCGGAAAATTTTTTTAAAAAATTTTTTCCGCCTCACGTCATCCCATCATCAATGCTATTTACTTTATCAATTCTTCTATAATTTTTTACTTATTTATTTTGTTTACGAGCAATTGAATTCTTAATTTGCGAAGTTTCAGAAATATCATTTTTTTTATTTTCTTCCATTAATTTCTCAAATTCTTCTTTTTCTAAAACCTCTTTTTCTAAAAGCGTCTTTGTTAAAATTTCAATCTGTTTTTTATTTTCTTTAATAATCTTTTCGGCTTTTTTAGTTGCTTCGTCTATCAATCTTTTAACTTCGTTATCAATTTCAATAGCTGTTTTTTCTGAATAATTTTTTTCTGTCGTAATTTCTCTCCCTAAAAAAATCAAATCTTCACTTTTTCCAAAAGAAATTGGACCCAAATTATCAGACATTCCATATTGCATCACTAATCTTCGAGCTAATTCTGATGCTTCTTTTAAATCATTAGAAGCGCCAGTAGAAACATCGCCCATATATACTTTTTCAGCTACATAACCACCCATTAACACTACTAACTCTGCTAAAAATTGTTTTTTTGTTGCTAATCGCCGATCTTCCAAAGGTATTTTTAAAGTGTATCCTCCGGCTTGTCCTCGAGAAATAATAGAAATTTTTTGAACCGGATCAACCTCAGGAGAATGATATGCCACTAAAGCATGGCCAGCTTCATGATAAGCAATAATATTTTTTTCTTTTTCTGATATAAATCGATGTTTTCTTTCTGGTCCTAAAATTACTTTTTCAATAGCCTCAAAAAATTCTGTTTGATTAATTTCTTTTTTATTTTTTCTCGCTGCTAAAATTGCTGCTTCATTAACTAAATTTGCTAAATCTGCTCCTGAAAATCCCGGCGTTCGCTCGGCTACTCTTCTTAAATTAACTTCTTTCGCCATCACTTTGTTTCGACAATGAATTTTTAAAATTTCTTCTCGTTCGTTTAAATCTGGCAAATCTAAATAAATTCGGCGATCAAATCTTCCCGGCCTCAAAAGAGCTTGATCCAAAACATCGGGTCGATTAGTCGCAGCCATTACAATAACATTAGTATCTCTTTCAAATCCATCCATTTCTACTAAAATTTGATTGAGTGTTTGTTCTCGTTCATCATTGCCGCCACCCAATCCCGCTCCTCTTTCTCGTCCAACAGCATCAATTTCATCAACAAAAAGAATTGAAGGAGCCGCTCGTTTAGCGGTAGCAAAAACATCACGCACTCGACTAGCTCCGACTCCAACAAAAAGCTCAACAAATTCTGCGCCAGAAATATGGAAAAATGGAACATTGGCTTCTCCGGCTACTGCTCGAGCTAATAATGTTTTTCCTGAGCCGGGCGGTCCCATTAATAAAACGCCTCGGGGAATTTTTGCTCCTAAATCCAAAAATTTTTTAGGACTTTTTAAAAATTCCACTACTTCATTTAATTCTTGTTTAACTTCTTCCAATCCAGCCACATCTTTAAAAGTTATTTTTTCTTTGGGAGTAGAAATTTTTAAATTTACTTTACCAAAAGAAAATGCTTGTCCCACTCCTTTTTGAGCCTGCTTATTCATCCAAACAAAGAAAAGAATAATTAATCCTAACGACAACAAACTAGGCAAAATCATACCTGCTAATATTAACCAATCTGAAGGTGTTTTAATTTCAATATGAACTTTTGTTAAATTTTCATCACTAACACCAAAATTTTTTAATGTTTCAACGATGCTAACGCCACTTTCTTTTGTTGTGGTTAAAATTTTATCATCCTGAGTAATGGCCTTAATATTAACATCACTAACAGTAATGTTTTTTATTTCATTATTTTTTACTTTAAAAGCTAATTCACTTAAAGAAACTTTTTGAGGTGCGTTCATTTTTCCTTCTTCAGTCCAGAAATAAGAAAAAATGGAGCTAAGCAAAATAAAAACTAAAATTCCAATGGCAATATTTTTAAATAAGTTTTTCATAAATAATAATTTAGCACATTTTTTTAAAAAAATCAAAAGAGAAAACAATATAAAACAAAAATAAAAATATTTTTATTTTTTGTCGTCATAATTAATCTCCTTCGTCTTTAAAGGAGATTATTGCTATGAAAAATAAAACAATGGGCATTTCAATGGTTAAAAAATGTCAATTCGGTATTTAATTAACAAAAAGCGAGCTAATTGAGCTCGCTTATTTTTGTTTTTTCTATTTGTGTATTGCTTTTTTTATTTATTCGATGAGAAATCCCTTCAATTAGATTCATCGTCCAAAAAATCATATTTATTAAAAAAATAAAAAAAGCAATAATTAAAAAAATCGCTATTATCAAATTAAAAAAGATAATAGCGAAAATGATTTGAGAGTAATCTAATCTATTCTTTTTCATTATTTCTCCTTTCTTTTTTTTATTAAATTTTATTAAAGAGCTTATTATTTATATTATACCAATTTTTTATTTAATTGTCAAATTTATATTTTCATCTTTTTTAAAAAACTTTACAATAATTTAAAATCTGCCTATAATTATTATAATAATCAATCATTTTTTAAATATGAAAAATGTCAAAAAAATATTATTAGTTTCTTTTCTTATTGGTTTATTTAATGTTTTTTTTATTAGTTCTATTGCTTTAGCAGATTTGCCAAATGGCATAAGCGAAGATTATGAAGGCGATCCTAATCCCAATTCTCTTTTATCAGCCCCCGGAGAACAAGGTGAATCTTTAAGGATATGTGTTGATATGGGATGCTGCAGTATTTGTGATGTAATGACAGTTATTAGTAAGGCTTTTAAAATTTTACGGAATGATATCGCTCTCCCATTAGCTATTATTTTTGGTATAATTGGTGGAATAATGATTATTTTTTCTGCTGGTTCACCTAACAAAGTTAAAAGCGGAAGAACTTATATTACTTCGGCTTTAATTGGATTACTCATTATTTTTGGCGCTAGTTTAATTGTTAATACTGTTACTATTGCTATTGCTGATTCTTCTTGGAGTTTTGATAATGTAATGAATGGTATTCTTACTAATATAAGTAGCGATGGCTGTAAAAAAAGTTGTACACCGGGTGTTGATCCAAAAATAAAAACAATCACCGGTACAGTTGTTGATTTAGATAAAAATATAAAGGAGATAATAGAATATCTAGCAAGCAAGAGTCTAGCAGACGATAATTATAAAGGTTTTGAAGTCACATCAACAATTAGTGGCGAACACGTTCCCGGTTCTTGTCATTATAATGGTCGAGCTGTTGATTTTGTAACAAGCGATAAATCTAAATGGCAGATGATCATTGATGATTTATTCAAAAATTTTAGTTATCTCGGTGACAATCTTAAGGCTTTTTGTGATTATAATGGCGAAATTAAAAATTGCTGTAATCCTGCTACACAAGATTGCAACGACGACAAGAAAGGAAAAAAGTATGGCAATCATATTCATGTTCAAGTCGGTCCATGTACTAATCCCCCTGATGTTGGTCCTTAATTAATTTTTTATTTTATTTAAAAACGCTATTTATTTAAAAAATAGCGTTTTATTTATATATTTGTTATTAAAATGGTGATGAAGTAGAATAACGTTTGGGTATTAATTTTTCATCCATCGGCAAAGTAAAGTGAATGGTTGTTCCTCTATTTTCGATTGATTCCGCCCAAATTTTTCCACCATGGGCTTCTACAATATTTTTAGTAATATATAAACCCAATCCCGTTCCTTCGGTTTCATATTTTAAAATATTGCTCCCTCGATAAAATTTAGTAAATAATTTTGGTAATTCATTTTTTGGAATACCTATACCCGTATCACTAATTGATATTTCAACATAAGGAGATTTTTTTTCTACTTTAATAATAATCTGCCCGTTTTTGACATTATAACGCAAAGCGTTTTCTAATAAATTTTGCACAACTATTCTGATACGCATTGGATCAAATTTAAAGGGTGGAATTCCATCTGCCGGCGGTTCTAAATAAATTTTTATATCATATTGTTCAGCTATTGAAAGATAATCTTCTAAAAGTTTGCTCATTAAATCTAATAAATCAGATTGAACAAATTCATAACCAAATTTTCCCGACTCAATATTAACCGTATCAAGCAAATCATTAGCTAAACGTAAAATTTTATCAGTGGCCTCTAAGTTTTTTTTCAAAAGATCCTTTTGAATATCGGTTAAATTTTCATTTCCTTCGCTTAATAATGTTTCTAATCCCCATTTAATTCCTGATAAGGGCGTTCGCATTTGATGAGCTGCTACGGTTAAAAATTCAGATTTTGATTTTAAAATTTCTTCTTCTCGGGTTCGATCTTTTATAATTTTAAAAAAACCTAAAATTTTTCCTTTTGCATTAGTAACCCTAATTGTTGTTATTGTAAATTCTAAAACAGGATCACTAAAAGATAAATCCATTACATTAGGAAAAACTGCCGGATCAGTTCGCCAAACCATTGACGGTGCCAAACTAGGAAAAAGCACCTGAGTCAATATCTTTGTTTTTTCATTCTTTGCCCATTCAGGACTAATGGTTTTGCCCAAAATACTAGTAGCCATTACATCAAATAAATTTTCGGCCGTTGTATTAAAAATAGTAATTTTAAAATTAGGATCATAACCAATAATAGCATCTGTAAAATTAGAAACAACAGTTTTTATTTGGTCACGCTCAGATAAAACTTGATAATATTTAATAACATTTTTTAAACAAAAAACAAAAGTAATTATCAAAAGAATAATTCCAACAATTAAACCGATTAAATTCCACGGAGAAACAACAAAATAAAAAATAATGCCAACTAAAAATAGAACTACAACTAATATAATCCAAAAAACAATCATTTCCGGAAAACTTAAATAAGTTAAGATTTTATTCATAACAAATTTATTATAAAATAATTATAAAAAAATAACAGAGTCAATTTTTTATTGACCCTGCTATTTTTCTAATTTTCACTATTCTTTTTATTATTGGTTAAAATATTTTCTATTTCTGTTTTATTAAAACCAATAATAATTTTTCCATCGATATCAATTACTGGCACCCCCATTTGACCACTTTTTTCTATCATTTCTTTTAATCCATTTTCATCTTCAAAAACATTAATATCTTGAAAATCAATATTTTTTTCTTTGAAAAACTCTTTGGCTAAATGACAATAAGGACAAGTTGGAGTTGAATAAATTTTTATCATTTTATTTAATAAAACCATCTATAATCGACTTAAAAGTGCTATATGGTTGAGCGCCTATAACTAAAATTCCATCTCCTAAACTAACAGTAGAACTACTTCCTTCATAGGCAGCTTCTACTGTTTGAGCATCAAAATCTAAAGGTAATTTATTAGTTATAATTGTTGATGGTGTCGCATAAACACCTAATTGTGCTACTAAATTAGCTATTTCCTGAACACGAGAAGCATATTTACTAGAATTTAAACAATCAGAAAAGTTATTTTTGTTTAATCCTAATTCCTCAGCATATTTAATAATATTATCAACAGTTAAACCATTTTCTTTATCTGCATTGTTAAAAAGTTTATCATGCATTTCCCAAAATTTACCCTCATCTTTAGCACACCAAGCTGCTTCCGAAGCTTTTTGAGCAAAATCATGGCCGGGCAAAGGAATATCCATAAATACTACCTTAACTAATCCCGGTTCAACATAATTCTTCACTAAATCAAGATGAGAAATCATATAATAACGCTGACAAAACGGACATTGATAATCGCCAAATTCAAAAACAGTTACTTCGGCATTTGGATTTCCTAAAATTGGCTGATCTTCAGCAATATCTAAAGTAACCGTATTTTGAGAATTTTCAACATTGGCTACTTCATTATTTTTAACATCAATATTACTAGTACCTTTACTATAAATAAAAGCGCCTCCAATAATTAAAGCAGCTATTACAATAGATATTGGTAAAAGAATGTTTTTATTATCATCATTGGTTTTATTTTCTTTTTTTTCTTCTTCCATAAAAATATAATTTTAATTTTAATTTAAACGACTTTTTGTTTAATATTTATATTTTAATAAAAATTAGATTAAAAACAAGAGGGGATTTAAGATATTATACCTATTTTTTAAATATTTTGTCCTTTCCTGTTTTTTGTGTCATTCTGTAGGCCCGCCTACGGCGGGCGAGGAAAAATCTCACGCATTGCAAATCCCACGGTCATTCTGAACGAAGTGAAGAATCCCATCCAGAGTAGTGATTGCTGATTATTGCTGAAAGCCATGGGATCCTTCACTACGTTCAGGATGACACTAAAAAAACAGCAGTCATTCTGAGTAAAACCTGCCTACCGGTAGGCAGGCCTGCCTGCCGAGGCGAGTGAAAAATCTCTCGGCTTTCAACAATAAAAAACTACGATTGAAACGGTGGCGAAGTCCTTTGGATTTCGCCGCCACTCATTTATTTTTTAATTTCAAATTTTTCGTTTTCAAAAATTAATTTTACCACATCACCTTCTTTTATTTCTGATTTTAAAATTTTCTCTGCTAAAATAGCGTTGATATTATCCGAAATAGCATTTCGCAAAGGCCTAGCGCCATAAACCGGATCAAAACCAATTTCAGCTATTTTTTCTACCGCCGTCTCGTCAAATATTATTTCAATACTTCTTTCTTTTTTTAAATTATCAGCTAATGTTTTTAAATTTAAACGGGCAATATCTTTAATATTTTCTTTAGATAATGGTTTAAAAACAATGATGTCTGAAAAACGATTAATTAATTCTGGTTTAAAATATTCGGTCAACCGTTTTTTTAACTCATTAGCAATTTCAATTATTGAAACACCAGTTTCTATTTTTTCTTTAATTAAGTTGGAATGGGCATTAGAAGTGGCAATAATAATGGTATTGGTAAAATTAATTATTCGACCAAAATTATCTGTTAATCGCCCATCATCAAAAACTGAAAGAAAAAGATTTAATAAATCAGGATGCGCTTTTTCAAATTCATCCAGCAAAATTAAACAATAAGGTTTTTGTCGCACTGCTTCAGTTAAAATACCAGTTTTACTACCATCAGGACTTCCCACAAAATCATAAATGCTTTTTTGATCCTGATATTGAGACATATCAAAACGAATCATATTATCTTCCGAACCAAATTGAATTCTAGCTAAAATTTTAGATAATTCAGTTTTTCCAACGCCAGTGGGCCCAACAAAAAGAAAGGTAGCAATTGGCCCGCCTTTTCGCGATAACCCCGCTCGATATTCTCTTAGGGCTTTACTTACTTCTTTCACTGCTTCTTCTTGATCAATTAAGCTTTGGTGAATTAATTCCTCTAAATTTAGAAGTTTTTGCGCTTCTTCTTTTTCGGCAAATTTTAATGGCACATTTATTTTTTGTTGACTTACTCTAATTACATCATCACCGGTTAAAATTTTCTGTTTTAAATTTTTAACATCAGCTACCGCTTCTTTTAGTAAATCATCGGCGCTTAAAGGCAACATTTTATCTTTAAAATAACGATGAGCAATTTTTACAGCATTTTTTATTGCCGAATAAGTAATCTTTATTTTAGTTTGTTTTTCTAAAATTAATGCCGAATAAGTCAAAAAAGTTATTGCTTCATCTTCACTAATTTCGTTTACTCTAATTACTTCAAATAATGAATTAAAATCACTTCGCGATTCAATATCTTTTTTATAAAATATCGGCGTTGTTGACCCAATAATTTGAAAATTATTTTTAGATAAAATAGGCAATAAAACCTCTGCTGCGCTTAAATAATTTTCACCCGATGTTTTAAATAAATTATGAATATCCGGAATAAATAAAATAACATTTCCCGCTTCTAAAATTTCATTAATCATTTTTTGAACTCGCTCGATTATTTCTTGGGGAGTACCGCCAGAAATCAAATTTTCAATAGAAAGCATCACCAATCTTTTGTCAAAAAGTTTTTCAGGAACTTCATCTTGAGAAATAAGAAAAGCTAAATGTCTAACAATTGAACCAATACCACTCGTTGGCTCGCCAACCAATAAAACATTATTGTTATTTGCTTTAGATAAAATATTAATCAACTGGCGCATCTCGTTATTGTGTCCAATTAAAAAACCAATTTTTCCCGCCCGAGCTAAATCAGTTAAATCTGTACTTATTGAATCCAAAAAAGGAGTCGGTCTCGCCGTCCAAGCTTTATTCATAATTTTATGTTCTTTTGATTTGTATTGTTTGGCAAATTCTCCACGTGTTTCGGGCAAATTTTTAATAATTAATTGTTTTTTAAATTCCGCAAAAATTGTACTTACCAAAACATCTTCAGCTTCTATCCGAAAATAATTTTTAATTCGTTCCACTTCAGAATCTTTAATATAAAATATTGCTGCAAAAATATCTTTTTTACTAATAAAATTTTTATCTCTTAAAAAATAAGCAGCCACCACTAAATTATTTATCATTTCTAATAATTCTTTTTTTGACTTCTTCTCTAAATTCTTTTTTAATATTTCATTAATTGCTCCTTGAAATTCATTAACATTAATTTCTAATCTTGATAAAATATCTCTAAATGTTTTATCATCTAAAAATTCATTTAATAATTGCAAATAAAAATTACCTCCATTTATCAACGTTTTATCAAACACTTCTTTAATAATTTTTTTTACTGAATTTTCGCAATAAAAAATTAAATTTATTTTTTCATTAGATTGAGCAATTTTTTTATCAAAATTTTTATTAAAATACTTATCAGGCTTATTTAAATTTACCAACCGATCCAAAACAAAAATAATTCCAAAATAACCCAAAAACTGTAATGAAGATTCTTTCATTAAAATAAAAAAAATACTTAAAACACTCAACAATATCCAAAAAATACTAATAATTACTCTGGCTAAAAATCGTTCTGCAAAACTCATTTGCAATCTTTTGTCTTGATAAAAAAATTGTCCTTTTTTTACATTATTATCCATAGTTAAATAAATGTTTTAATAATTAAAAATATAGGCGTAGCAGCCCAAATTAAATACAAAGACATCACAATAATAAAAATCGTTAAATAGATTAAAACTGCTAAAATAATCCTGATGGTTCGAAAAATAAAACCCAAAATATAACCAATAATTGTTTCATCTTGATATAAAGGCTTTAACCAATGACGAATTGTTATTTTAATAGCAAAAGTTTTATCTAATTGCTTTAAAGTATTCAACAAAAAATTCCAAAATTTAAAAAAAGTATTCGGATACCAATCTTTAACAAAACACACTATTCTATTAATAATGGCTGAAAATAAATAAACAAAAATGGAATTTTCCATAAATTCATTATAAATCTTTTTCTTTTTTTCGCCAACTATTATAAACCTGCCTACCGGTAGGCAGGCGAAGCCTGAATGATCCCATGGATTTTCAGCAATAATCAGCAATCACCGCTGTGGATGGGATTCTTCGTTTCACTCAGAATGACTGCGGGGTTTCAATGTCATCCTGAACCCGCCTCTTGGCGGGCAGGCGTAGCCTGAAGTTATTGAGTTAAACTAATGTGTGGCGGCGAAATTCTAAAAGAATTTCGCCGCCACGCCGCTACTCTATTTTTCCTACAAATCTTTTTCTTTTTTTGTTGGCCGAAAACTAAATTGACAACCACAATATTTTTGATGATAAAGTTCGTATTTCTTAGATAATTCTTGAGTTTTTTTCCATAATTCTTTTTTATCACCAAATTCTGACAAAGGTAAAAATATTAAATTATTTTCCTTAGCAATTAAAGTTGCTATTTCATCTAAAACTTTTTCATCTTTAAATGGGCTAATAGCCAATGTTGTTGTAAAATATAAAGATTTTTCCTTTTTAGCTATTTCCGCTGTTTTTTCTAATCGCTCTCTAAAACAAATTAGACAACGCTTACCACCCTCTGGTTCGCTTTCCCACCCCCTTACCTTCTCTAACCATAAATCATAATTATATTCTCCTTCTTGAAAATTTATTTGATAAATTTCAGCTAATTTTTCCGCCTCTTTCAAACGTTTATCATATTCTTCTTTTGGCCAAATATTCGGATTATAAAAATATAATATTATTTCAAACTGATTTTTTAAAAGATCTATCAAATAAGCGCCGCAAACTGCGCAACAAATATGTAAAATCAATTTCGGTTTTGGTGTTATTTTTTGTTTCAACTTTTCTTCAATTTCTAATTTATCATTCATAAAAAAATTTTTTAATGTTATAATCGGCCATTTTTAATTGCCAAACGAATCTCTCTTATTAAATCTAAATAAAATTTTAAATTATGAATACTTGCCAATCGATGATATAAAAGTTCGTTATTTTTATAAAGATGGTGTAAATAAGCTAAAGAATATTTTTGACAAGTTTCACAATCACAATATTTATCTAATAAAACATTAGCTGCTTTATATTTACTTTTACCAATTTCAATAATTTGATAATCAACTTTACCATTTTTTATAATTTTTTTATCATTGCGAATAAATAATTCACCGTGACGCGCATGTCGAGTTGGAATAACACAATCAAACATATCCACGCCATATTTTATCATTTCTAAAATTTGTTCTGGATAGCCTACTCCCATTAAATATCTTGGTTTTTCTTCTGGTAATTTCGGCGCCAACCAACTAACAATTTCTTTCATTTTTTTCTCTGGTTCACCAACAGATAATCCACCAATAGCATAACCATCAAAATCTAATTTTAAAAGATTGGCTAAACTTTTTTCTCTTAAATCTTTAAAAACGCCACCTTGAACAATACCAAAAATTAAATTGGAAAAATTAATTTTTTGCGCATATTTTTTACTCCGCTCTGCCCACAAACTTGTTATGGCTACTGATTTTTCCACTTCTTTTTTTGATGCTTTATAACCAATACAATAATCCAAAACCATACAAATATCCGAATTCAAATTTTTTTGAATTTCTAATGCTTTTTCGGGCGATAAAAAAATTTTTTGACCATCAATTTCCGAATTAAATTCAACGCCGGCTAAACTTATTTTTTTAAAACGCGATAAAGAAAAAACTTGATAACCACCAGAATCTGTTAAAATTGGCTTATACCAATGCATAAAAGAATGCAGTCCTTTTTGTTTTAATTGCTGAAAAGGGATTTTTTTCTTTTCGGTTGATTTTAAATAAGAACTATCTGTGTTTTTGATCACTTCATCACCGGGACGCTGAAAAAGATGGTAAGTATTAGCTAAAATAATTTCTGCTCCTATTTTTTTTAAATCGTCTGGCGTTAAACCCTTAACACTACCCCAAGTAGCAATGGGCATAAAAGCTGGAGTAAAAAATTTTCCTGACGCTGTTTTTACTTCGCCCAATCGAGCTTCTGATTTTTTAGATTTTTTTAATAATTGAAACATAAAAAATAATTAAAGTTAAAAAAGAGAATTATTTCTTGTCACTATCTCATCATCAGCAAATATTTTTACTTTACCATATTCACCATCAAATCCCGGTGAAATTACTAATTTATTTTCTCGCACTCTTTTTATTGCTTCCGCTAATTTATAATCCGATTCTGCTTCAATATCTTTTATTGAAATATCTGTTAAAATTGATATTTCATCTCTAAAAATATTTATTAAACGTTCAAATTCATTTTGAACTTTTTTAGCAGCCACTGTTGAATTCATCACTTCAGCAATAATTTCTAATAGAGGCACTAATTTTTTAAATGGTGGTCGATTAGAAGGTTTATAATCAACTGGTCTATCAGCTAAATCTTCTACTCGATGCATCACTCCAATTGTTAATGGCCGATGACACTTTGGACAAATGTTATTTATTTTTTTTGCCTCAACAGGTGATAAACAAACATTACATAATCGATGCCCATCGTAATGATATTTTCCTTCCTCGGGATAAAATTCAATCGTATAAAGAAATTGACTTGAATCTTTTGAATAATTAACAGGAATACCACTTTTAATTGCTTCAATAATTTTAAAATAGGATAATTCAGTATTAAAAACATTAGCTTCTCTAGCAATTTTAGGTACTGAATGAGAATCCGAATTAGAAGTAATTGAAAAATTATCTAATTGCGATAATCGCCAATTCATTTGTGGATCAGATGAAAGCCCTGTTTCAATGGCAAAAATTTTATTTGCCCATTCGCCAAAACATTCTTCAACTGTATCAAAACCAGACATTGAACCAAAAAGAGAAAACCACGGCGTCCAAATATGAGCCGGAATAATCACAATATCAGGCGAAATAGAAAAAAGTAATTTTACTAATTCAATAGCAGATAATCCCAAAATAGGCCGCCCATCAGATTGTAAATTCCCTTGCCAACTTAAAGCAATATTAATTTTTTGTATTACTTCCAGCGATGGCGCTAAAACCACTAAATGAATTCTCCTGCCTTTTCCACCTTGCGAATAAATACAAGATAATTCAGTTGTTAAAATAAACCGGCTAATATTTTTTTCATCATTGTCGCCTTTCAAACGATATAATCCCTCTTCAGCCGGTTCTAAATTTTCTTTTAATTCTTTAAACCACATTGGATGAGTGAAATCACCCGTTCCTAAAAGATTCACTCCTTTTTTCTTCATCCATTGAGATAAATTTTTAATTGTAATATCGTGAGCCGTAGCTCGCGAAAAACGCGAGTGAATATGAAAGTCTGCCACTATTTTCATAATTGATAAATATAAACACTAGAAAGCGGCCTTGAAGAAATAATTTTTTTTACTGGTTCTAATTTTTTAAAATCAAATGAGTTGGTAACAATATAACAATTTTTTTTCGCTTCTTTTTGTATTTTTGGTAATATTTTTTCTAAAATTGAGGGATATAAAAAAAGATAAAGACAATCAAATTGGCTTAAATCTATTTTAAAAAAATCTTGACGATAAAATTTTAAATTGGGAAGTTGTTGAAAATTTTTAGAAAATCGATAAAGTATTGGATTAATTTCATAACCAATAAATTGAATATGAGGATAATCTTTGGCTAAAAAATATAAAAAACTTCCGTCACCCGAACCTAAATCAGCCACTACCATTCCATCTTTTAAAACGTCTAATTTTTTAATTTTTTCTAAAATATTTTTTTCTGATTTAACAAATGGTACGCCCGTTTTTATTAAATAAAAAATTAGCATAATGAAAAAAATAATTAAAAATAAACAAAAAATCAGAAAAACAATCTGAAAAACAAATAAAATAATTAGTAAAAATTTTTCGCTAATCATTCCTTTAATTATAAAACAAAAGTAATAAAAAATGCAAAAATTAAACTCTTTTTCACTTTCTAGTGTCATCCTGATGGCCCTCCTACGGCTGGCAGGCGAAAGATCCCATACCAACCAATAAGCGACTATCATTGCTGTGGATGGGATTCTTCGTTTCACTCAGAATGACAATTACACCCGTCATCCTAAGGATTCCTCGGCTTTCAGCAATAGCAACTATGACTGTCGTTTTCCAATGTCATCCTGAGGACTTTAGCCCCTGCCTGCCGGCAGGCAGGCGAAGGATCCTACGGCTTTTAGCAATAATCAGCAATCACTGCATTGCATGGGATTCTTCGTTTCACTCAGAATGACACTTTCACCAATGTCATCCTGAACCTGCCTATCGGCAGGCAGGCTTCAACTCCTGCCCGCCGAGGAGGATGAAGGATCCCACGGCTTTTAGCAATAAAACCTCTCGCGTAACAGCGAAAACTACAATATTTCACCACTATCTTTTCATTCTACTTAAAATAACCGCTTATTAATTTGAAAAAAATAAATATTATTATAAAATAAAAAAAGATAAAAAATACTTAAATTAAAAAAGAAAAAAATAAAATAAAACTTTTAAAATTTTAATAACAACAAAGGAGGAGTGCCTGAGTGGTTGAAAGGGACGGTCTTGAAAACCGTTAGGTCGGAAACGGCCTCGTGAGTTCGAATCTCACCTCCTCCGCCAGTCAAAATTTCACGAATTCTCGTTCGCTTCAAGCTTTACTTCAGTTCAATGCTCAGTTATTAATTAATATTCATTTTTCGACAAAAATTAAAAAGTTTTAATAATCAAAACATCAATCAAACCTTATTTTAAAAAAACAAAAGAAAATTTTCCTAAAATTAAGTAATAATAGCTTAAAATAAAGCTATTTTATTTTTCTACTTTACTATTGACAAAATGTAATTTATTTGTTATAATATATAAAGTAATTAATATCTTTAACAATTTAATAAAAACGAAAGGGAATTATTATGAAAAAAAGAATCAGGGCCTTTTTTGTAAAGCCAAAGAAAAAACTTGCGATGATAATGCCGGAATTACAGCAACTCCGCGAGACTCTTGAGCAAACCTCAAAATCAAATGATCCGCTCACCGCAATCGTCTACTTTTTTGACGCAGTATCAAAATGGTACGACCGAGAAGGAGTATATGACATTATTAAAACATTTAGTAGTGTTAATTATAATCACCGGTATGACCATATACTTGATAATCTGCGGACGCTTCAAGCGCATTTCATCAACGCCGGCCGTGATGAATATGGCTGGAATAGGACATCAAAAGGCCAAACAGTTACTGAAGATGATGTTTTCTTAGGTAACATTTATGGATTGTGGACTTTTCCAGTTTCTCACTGGAAAAAGGCAAAGAATGATCGTAAAGGCGGTTGGGGCTTCTCTGGAATGGAAAACCTTAATGTATATGATGTCATTAGCCAACAGGCTAAGAACTTCATAACATCGCATGCCAGACCTATGATTCAGGCAATTAATTACCTGGAAATGCATGTAATATCCTAAAAAAATTAAACCCGCGGGCAAAAAGCCAACAGCGGGTTTTTCTTTTTTTAATTGCAAGAATTTGCCGCCAAAGCAATAATTTTTTCAGGCTTATTTTCTTTAAAAATTTACTGTAATGAGTTATAATTAACTTATAGAAAAACTTGAAATCATTAAAGAATGCGGCGGAGCCGCCAGCTCGTTTTTTCCTTCCGGACACTATCGTAGATAGCACAAAAACAAAAACAAATTCAAACTATTTTCAATAGACATTGCCAATTGTAAAAATATTAACAAAAATTAATTAAATATTTAAAAAACAAAATTATGAATCTTTCCATTGGAATTGTTGGATTACCAAACGTTGGTAAGTCAACCCTATTTGAAACAATAACTAAAAAACAAGTAGATAAAGCTAATTATCCCTTTTGCACCATTGACCCCAACATTGGTGTTGTTGCCGTGCCAGATGAACGAGTTGATAAACTTGCCGAACTTACCCAATCAAAGAAAAAAATTTATGCCACCATCGATTTTATTGATATTGCTGGTCTTGTTAAAGGTGCTAGCCAAGGAGAAGGTTTGGGCAATAAATTTTTGGCCAACATCAGAGAAACCGATGCCATTCTTTATGTTTTGCGGGCTTTTTCTAATAATAAAATTATCAACACTCAAAACAGCATTGATCCCCTACGCGACAAAGATATTTTAGACACTGAATTAATTTTAAAAGATTTAGAAACTGTTGATAAAAGATTAGATAGTTTAGAAGGCGATGTAAGACGTGGAGATAAAGAAGCCATAAAAGATTACGAAACATTACAAAAAGCTAAAAAAATTCTTGAAGAAGGAAAAATTCTTTTTGAACAAACATTTAGTGAAGATGAAATAAAAGAATTAAATAAATATCAACTTCTAACCTTAAAACCGCGACTTTATCTTCTTAATGGCAAAGACGAAGAAATTTCGCCAAGCATAATTAAAGAATTTGAAAATCATAATTGGCCATATTTAATTATTGACCTTCTAACTGAATTTGAAGCAATTGACTTAACTAAAGAAGAAAGAAAAGAAATTGGCCTACCAGAAGAAACAGAATTAGATATTTTAATTAAAAAATCTTATGAAATTTTAGGACTCATAACTTTTTTAACTACAGGAGAAGACGAAACACGTGCTTGGACAATAAAAAAAGGCACCAAAGCCCCTCAAGCTGGTGGCGTTATTCATTCTGATTTTGAAAGAGCTTTTATTAAAGCCGAAGTAATTAATTGGAAGGATTTAATTGATGCTGGCGGATTTACTCAAGCGAGAGAAAAAGGCCTGATTCGCACCGAAGGAAAAAATTACGTCGTTCAAGATGGTGATGTTATCGAAATCAAACACAACGCTTAAAATTAATTTAATTTTCTTGAATTTTTATTAAAAAAGTTTAATATAAAATAAAATTTATCCCTCTTAATAAATTTTAATTATAATTTTAACAATCCCTCCG
Source organism: Parcubacteria group bacterium (assembly GCA_012510515.1). Classification (GTDB taxonomy): domain Bacteria; phylum Patescibacteriota; class Minisyncoccia; order UBA6257; family JAAZHW01; genus JAAZHW01. Next base: position 6,065 of record JAAZHW010000045.1, on the reverse strand, counting down.
TAACTCAATTGGTAGAGTAGCTGCCTTTTAAGCAGAAAGTTGCAGGTTCGAGTCCTGCCGGAGGGACAAAAGATTCAAATGTTTTTTATGCTATGTCATATTATGTTTATGTAATAAAAAGCTTAAAAGATAATAATTTATATATAGGTATTTCAAGCAATCCATCAAAAAGATTAAAACAACATAATTTAGGAATGACTAGTTCAACAAAACATAGACGACCATTTAAATTAATTTACCAAGAAAAATGTGCCAATCGTCTAGAAGCGCGGCAAAAAGAAAAATTTTATAAATCAGGTTGCGGTAGAGAAATTTTAAAAAAATTTATAGACAATCCGTAACTTAATTGGTACCTGCCTGATAAACAATCCGTAACTCAATTGGTACCTGCCTGCCGGCAGGCAGGGAGTAGCTGCCTTTTAAGCAGAAAGTTGCAGGTTCGAGTCCTGCCGGAGGGACAAAAATAATTAATTTTTTTAATTATATTAAATCAAAATAAAGCGGTGAGTTTTTCAAAAACTCACCGCTTTATTATTTTAAAATTTTATTTTTTATTATCTCCAACTTGCTAACCACATTCTATCATTAAATCGCTCTTCAGACATTGGCAATCCATAACTAATAGGCGCGAAATAAATAAAAGAAGTAGCTATAATTATAAAAATTACAATTAATACTATGGGTTTTTCTTTTAAGAAAAACCATAAAACAAACCCCATCATCAATGACATAAAAATAAACGAAGGAAAGTAATGATAAAGAAAAGCTGGGCGACTAATAAAAATGTAGGGCAATAAATTAAACAAATAACCAATTGCTAAAACCAAAAGAGATTCAAAATAAATTGTTTTCTTTTTTGACCTAAATTCAGAAAACAAAGTTATAAAAACAAAAACGACACTCAACAACCCCATCCACCAAATTAATGGATTTCCCAAAAGATAAATTCTTTCCACTTGCCCATTGTCTAATCTTTTTTCCCAATCAAAAATAGAACGCCACATAATTGGCCACGTATACCATTTAGATTCATAAGGATGGGATTTAGTAATACTCGCATTAGCGGCAAACATAGTAACATTTAAGTTAACAATTCTCTCAAATAAATTGGGCGTTTCATATTTTCCATAATTAACATTGCCTAACAAAGTACTTTGAAAACGTGGACTTAAAAAATTATCATCTTGCCCACCGCTATAAGGCAAACTCATCAAATGAGCAGCAAAAATTCCCAAATAAACTACCAAAATAATTCCCGCAATCGCAGTGGCTTCTTTTATAAAGAAAACAAAATCTTTTTTCTTATTTTGTAAAACATCAATAAACAAAACAACAATTCCCACTCCAATAAAAATTAAAGCTGTCCATTTAATTAAAATACTAGCAGCTAAAAACAAAGCAGCAAAAAACAAATCAACAAAAGCATCTGAATTTAACCGTTGATGTTCCTTTAATCGATAAATAAAATATAATCCGATTACACCAAAAGCCAAAAGAAAAACATCAGTAAAAATAAATCGCGATTGAACCAAAATCGCATTATCAAAAACAATTAAAAGCCCAGCTAAAAATCCCGGCCACTTATTTTTAAACATTTTTTTCCCTAAAGCATAAACAGCTAAAACCAAAATTACACCAAAAAGCCCTTCCATTCCTCTTAAAAATTTATAATAGTCTGTTTGATAAGCATTGCCAATTTTAGAAAAATCAGTATTGCCCGCATCTCCATAACCAAAAATTTTCGCCGAAGCAGCTAGCATCATTTTAGCTAATGGTGGATGAATATCAAAATAAAATTGCCCATTATAGTAATTAGTCACCCACTTTGCAAAATAAACCTCATCAAAAACCATTTCCTTGGGATGGCCTAAATACAAAAATCGTGTCGCGCTGGCTAAAACTAACAAAATCATAATCAACACCCACTCTTTCTGTAAAAAATCTATTATTTTTTTCGTTTTTTTATTTGTTTTTACGCTCATATTTCTATTAAATATTAAAAACTTCTTTAGTGTTTTTAACTGTTTCTTCGGCCAATTTTTCTAAACTAATATTTTTTATTTGGGCAATTTTTTGAGCTGTATATTCAACAAAAATCGGCTCATTTCTTTTTCCTCGCATTGGTACTGGCGCTACATATGGAGAATCAGTTTCAACTAATAATTTTTGAATTGGTAAATCCATAATTAGTTTATCATAAAAATCATTAAAAGTAATGATCCCCGGAAAAGCAATATAAAATCCTTTTCTGATAAAATTTTCAGCGATTTTAATATTATTAGCGGAAAAAAAATGCACTATGCCCGATCGCTCACTTTTATCATTAAACCCGTAAAAATCCAAAATTTCCAGCGCTTCTTGATAAGCATCAAAATCTTTTTGCGAACGTAAATGCAACACTAATGGTTTATTAAACTCTTTAGCAAACTCTATTTGTTTTTTAAAATTTTCTCTCTGTTTTTCTTTTTGCCATTCTTCATTATTGTGAAAATAATCCAAACCACATTCGCCTACGCTTACCACTTTTTCTTCTTTAATCAATTGAATAAATTTTTCTTCTTCAAAAACTTCTGCTTTTGTTTCGCCCTCACTTTTATCAACAAAATCAGAATCAAAAAGATGAATGGGATGAAGGCCAATCGTCGCAAAAAGAAATTCCCACTTTTTAGCTAAATTAATTGCTCTAACAGAAAAATCAAAATTTGTGCCAATATTAACACCCCAAATATTTTTTTCCTTCATTTTTAAAATTATTTCCTCTCTGTCTTCATTAAAAATATCAAATTGTAAATGCTCGTGAGAATCAATTAAATAAGGCTTTTTTGTCATAAATAATAAAATAAATTAATTTAACTTTGGAAAAAGTGGCGGAATACGTTTTACTTCAAATTCTTTTCCTAAAAATTCTTTATCGTTATTTTTAATCCCCAAAGATTGCTTCATTTTCCCAGAAATTTCGGGCATATAAGGAGAAATTAAATCGGCTAAATTAGCCAAAGATATCCATAAAGAACTTAAAATTCCGTTTTTTTGCTCAACATCATCAATCGCCCAAACTTGTGTTTGATTAACCAATGCATCAGTTTCTCCCACTAATTGCAAAAATGCTTCTGCTCCTTGATTAAAACGAAACTCCAAAAAAGCTTCATCATATTTTTTCCATATCTCATTAATTACATTCTCTAATAAATTTTTTTCTATTTTAATTTTTCCACCCTGTCTTTCAATTAAAGCCACTACTCTATTTAAAAGATTACCCAAACCATTAGCTAATTCTTTTTCGTATCGTTCTTGCAAATTTTTTTCACTAAAATCACCATCCTGCGCTAATGAAAACTCTCGCAATAAATAATAACGCAAAACATCAATGCCAAACTTATCAATTATATTTTTTATATCAACTGAATTTCCTAAACTTTTAGAAATTTTTTGACTATTAACTGTAATAAATCCGTGAATAATAATTTTACTTGGTAAACGTACGTCCGCCGACAAAAGCATCGCTGGCCAATAAATACAATGAAATTTAGAAATATCTTTACCAATAAAATGCCAAACTTCGGTTGAAGAATCAGCCCACCAAGCTCGATAAAGAGGAGAATTATTACCATAACCCAAAGCAGTAATATAATTACACAAAGCATCAAACCACACATAAATCACCTGCTCATCATCGTTAGGCACCTCAATGCCCCAATTATGCGCCCGCTGCTTTGAACGCGAAATACTAAAATCTTTTAATCCACCGGCAATAAATGATTCGATTTCTTGTTTACGATTTTCTGGTATAATTTTAATAACATCATTTTTATAAATTTCCTCTAATTGTTTTTGAAAATTAGAAAGTCGGAAAAAATAATTTTTTTCCGAAACCAGTTGCGGCGTTGTTTTATGAATGGGACAAAGCCCATCAATTAATTCCTCTTCTTTTAAAAAATCTTCGCAACCTACACAATAAATTCCTTGATAATCACTTTGATAAATATCTTTTTCCGCGGCTTGCCAAAATTTTTTGACTCCTTCAAAATGACGCGGCTCGCGAGTAGAAATAAAATCCGTATTATCAATGTTTAATAATTTTAAAAAATCTTTAAAAATTGCTCTTTTTTCTTCAACAAATTCTTCTACTAATCGTCCTTCTTTTTCGGCTGCCAAAGCATTTTTTAAACTATTTTCATCAGCCCCAGTTAAAAAAAATACTTCATTGCCTTTTAAACGATTATAACGAGCAGCGCAATCTGTTTGAATAAATTCTAAAGCATGACCTAAATGAGGATTGGCATTTACATAAGGAATAGCTGTTGTAATATAAATTTTTTTATTCATAATATTTAATATGATTTTAACAACTCATTTTATTACCGGCGCAACAATCACTAAATTAATTCCTAATAAGCCATTGGCTTATCTTTTAGCTTTTTTAAGCCATTTCTTTTTAGATATTTTTCCTCACTCTGATTATTCTTTAAAAAATCTTGACAATGGAATTAAAGATAAAAAATTTTATATAGATTTAGGAAAAATATGTCTTGACTTATTTTCTGGAATTATTTTTATTATAATCAGCGCAAATGTTTTTGACAACTTTAAAATTGGTCCGGCTATTATTGGAGGATTTTTATCAACAATACCCGATTTATTAAATAGTTTACTTTATCTAATTCATAAAGGAAATTTTTTGCATTTAATCAAAGGTCAGCCTCTGGAAAATATTAAAAATTTTTCTGCTCAAGAAAAAAACCCCATCAATTCAATTCATCGCTTTGCTCATGATAAAATTTTTCCCTTCAAAAAAAAGGTAAGTTTATTAGTTGGTATTTCTACTCAAATAATTGTAATAATAATTGATGTCTTACTTCTTTCAATTTAAATTAAATATTTTTTAATTTTTTCAATTTATAAAAGGTAATGATGGCGGCGGGCGATTAAAAATCGCCCGCCGCCCATTACAATTACTCCCTATTTATTTTTTATGGCAACGGCAGTGGCTTAATTTGCTGTTTTTTATTTAATTCTTTAACCGTTTCTTCAATCACGATTACCACTGGCAAAGCAATTATTGCTCCCACAATACCACCTAATTTTGCTCCCGCCAACAAAGCCAAAAGCACTACCACTGGATTAAAACCAATTGTTTTGCCCATAAGCAATGGAATAACAATATCATTTTCAATTCGTTGAATGATAATAAAAGCTATCGCCGTCCAAATGGCTAAAGGAAAAGATTGAGTTAAAGCCACTAAAGCGCTAATAAATCCTGAAACAATTGGTCCTGCTACTGGCACTAATTCACAAACAGCAGCCACCAAAGCCAAAACAAAAGCATATTTAACGTCTAAAATTAATAACGCCACTAAAGATAAAAGTCCTATAAAACTACTAAGTACAAATTGCATTCGCAACCATTTTCCCAAACGTAAACTTGAACGATTCCAAATTTTTAAAACCATTGATTCAATGCTTGTTGGAAAAACAAATTTAATAAAACTTGCCATTCCATCTTTTTGCAAAAGTAAATAAAAAGAAATTAAAAAAATCGTAATCGCCTCTACAATATTACCACCAAAACCAAACAAAACAGAAATAAGATTAGAAATATCTTTCCAAAAAGACCCCTGATAACTCGCTAAAATATTCAAAATTTGATCGCTCCATTCTGATTTTGAAGACAAATTCATTAATTTTTCCGAAAAACCCGGAATTAAATTAGAGAGATTAACAAATTGTCCGTAAAGAAATGGCAAAGAAAAATAAAGAATTATCACCACTAAAATTATAAAGGTAATATAAATAATTAATGTTCCGAATAATCGCGAAATATGTTTTTTTTCAAACCAATCAACTAACGGCTCAAAAGCTGCTGCAATAATTAAAGCTACAAAAAATATTATAATAACTGAACGCAAAAAATAAGCCAGCACAAAAATAGCCGCAATTATAAAAAATCGCCAAAAACTTTCCCAACTAATATCAATCGTTTTTATTACTTTTGTCATTAATTTAATTATAAAAAAAATATAAAAAATTCAAGCTTCAGCGGTCATTTTGAGCGTTTTATTTTTGTC